>JBCCCJ010001174.1:0-2668 GCA_039033615.1 Bacteroidota bacterium | reverse complement strand
GTGCGACAAAAAATGTTCAAGCTCAAGGAAGCCATCACCATTTATTCCGACGAAAGTCGCCAGCAAATAGCCTACACCATCGCTGCAGATCGCTGGTTGGATTTCTCGGCTTCCTATACCTTCAAAGACAAAGACGGCAGCGAAATCGGCAAAATTGGCCGCAAAGGCTGGGCTTCCTTATGGAAAGCCCATTACGACATTTTTGACCAGCATCAACAGCACCAATATACCGTGCGGGAAGAAAAGCCTTGGGTCAAAGTCCTGGATGGCATATTCGGAGAAGTCCCCATTCTGGGCATGTTCACCGGCTACTTTTTCAATCCTGCTTATATCGTTCTGGACAAAAGCGAGCAGATCGTGGTTCGTCTCAAAAAAGAGCCTTCCATGTTTGGTCGCAGGTTTCAGGTGGAGAAAATCGGCACCCTCGACAATGACGACGATGATCGCATCCTGCTGGGCTTGATGATGATGATCCTGTTGGAACGCCGGAGAGGATAGGCAAGGCCGCAGCCCCTGTTTCTGGGCAAAGCTCCTCCCTGCCGAGATCGCTCTTCCAGACCAATCACAGGTTTCGTACTTTCGGGTGCGAAACCTGTTTGTCATGATGCAGATTGAATACGGTCCTACTCAACTCCCCCTTCCGGCGCATGTCCCTCTGGTCGAGCGTGGCATGAAGCCTGCCCCCCAAGCCATAGATGGTCGAGTGGCCATCCCCGAAGCCTTGGCTCGTCCCATTCAATCTCCACCTTTGAGCGAGCTTGCGCGTCGGGCCTTCATCGAGCGGCCAGATGGGGAAGCCGTCATTGTGGTATCGGATCACACCCGCCCTGTGCCCTACCGGGGAGAAGGCGGTTTCATTTTGCATCTGGTGCAGACCTTGTTGGCAGCCGGTTGGTCAGCGGGTCAAATCGTGATTCTGATCGGGGCTGGCTCCCACCGCAACATGGAAGCCGACGAAATCGAGCAAATGCTGGGCTTGCAAGCCTCAGGCATCGAAGGCGTCATCGTAGAAAATCACGAATACGAGAATCCAGAGCACCTGGTATTCCTGGGACATACCCACCGAAATTCGGAAGTTTTCATCAACCGCCGCTATCACCATGCCGCGCTGAAAATCGTGACGGGCCTGGTGGAAAGTCACTTCATGGCGGGGGCATCTGGCGGTCGCAAGGGCATTTGTCCGGGCATTGTCGGCAAACAAACCCTCTCCATCTTTCATGGAGCTGCTCTGCTAAGATCTCCCGAAGCCGCAGACTTGGTCCTGGAAGGCAATCCCCTTCATGACGAGGCCCTGGAAGTGGCCCTCATGACAGGCTGTGATTTTCTCCTGAATGCCACCATCGACGAGGCCAAACAACTCAACGGCGTTTTTGCTGGCGACCTCCAAGCCGCACATCAGGCAGCGGTTCGCTTCATCCGGGAATATGTAGAGGTAGAACTTCCCCACCGCTATCCCATCGTGCTGGTTCCCGCTGGCTTTGTCGGTGTCAATCACTACCAAGCGGGAAAATCTGCGGTCGAGGCGGCCAGGGCAGTCGAAGCAGGCGGCTGGATCATCGTGGTGGCCAAACATACCGAACCAGACCCCATCGGTGGCCATGGCTATAAGGAATCCCTGGCCTTGCTTCGGGAACATGGGGTGCAAGGCTTTGTAGACCTGATTTCCGCCCCGGATTGGACCATGGTGCAAGAGCAATGGCAGGTGCAGATGTGGTGCAAAGTCCTCACCCAACTAGGGGATCCCCGTCAGTTGATTTACTGCAACCTGGACATACCTCCCGATGCCCAAATCGATCTCCCCGGGGTAATGGGCCTGGATCTGCTTTCAGAAGCAGACCGCCAAGGCTCCGAAACCGAAGTCATGACCCGCATGATCGCCGCCGCCTTACAGCACGCCAAGGCCCATGCCACCGATCCAGAGGCGGAGATTCTCTTCCTGAAGGATGGACCGTATGGGATTCCGCAGGTACAGGCTTCATGATGTAGGGCCGAATTGTATTCGGCTACATATGACAACTTTTATAAGAGTCTGTGTTTCAGCTTTTTGCAAAAGCTTGATTGGTAGCCACGAACCTGTACGAATTGCCTCCTCGCCAGCCTTCATTCGTGGCTACTCTATTCATTTTTCGAGGCAAGGCCCACGAGGTCTCACTTAGTCCCAGTCAAAAATACTGTCCCACTCCCAGCACCAGGCCATTTTCTCGCACCGCCCCCGCCCGAAAGCCATAGTCTGCCCGCAAGATGAGGTGAGAAGCCTTCGGAATGTACAGGCGAATCCCTCCCCCATAAAACAGCACCATGTTCTCCGGTCGAAACATGTCCCGTCCCTTGATATCGAGGGTACGCCAAGTCCCCCAATCCACAAAGCCCACCACCTGAATCGCTCCGTAGCGGCCATCTTCCCACAAGGTATGCCGATATTCGCCATTCCATACGATTTCTCCCGTGCCCCGCGCGACCCGATTCCCTGAGCCACGAATATTGAGGTAGCTGTCCAGCACAAAAGGCACAAAGGGACTGTTGATGTCAGGAGAAATGCCGAGACGGACCCGGGTGGCGAGATTGCCCTTACGGCCAATTCGATGGTAATAGCGAAACTGGTTCTGAATCTTCCAAAACCAATCTTGATACCTAAAGGTCAGCACCGATTCCAGCAGCAAATCATTAG
>JBCCCJ010001173.1:0-2671 GCA_039033615.1 Bacteroidota bacterium | reverse complement strand
CAAATTCACTGGTGATGTTGGTATATGTGGCAGTCGCTACTGCGCCTGCTAACAACTTTTCTCTCTTTGATTTGCTACCAAGATGGGCATCCCTCCGGGCTGCGATTGTCTATGGACAAGGAAAGATGTGGTGAGCGCCTGTGCTAAGCTTGCCGAAGTATGCCGAATCAACTCTCAAAAAAACGAAGCGCAGAGCGATTCGCAGCTTGGTAGAAACAGATGCCCCAGAGAAAGTCAGCAGGCGCATAGCGACTGCCAGCTACTGGGATATGCTTTTTCTGGTGGCATATGACTGAACAGTCCCTTTTTTTTCTCCTTTTTGTGCGTACAAAAAGGAAGTCCGCCGGAAGGGCACACAAAGCTTGGATACCAGAATCCAAAAGTGTATGCAAGGCATATATAGTACGATGATGTTAACTTTAGGCCAAATAAACAACCACCCATGCCCTGGACCAATTATCACAGCCATAGCCACTATTGCGACGGAAAAAGCGCGCCTCGTGAGCATCTCGAAATGGCCGTCGAAAAAGGCTTTTATGCGTTTGGTTGCTCCTCTCATGCGCCGGTTTCTTTTCCCAATAGCTGGTGTATGCCTCGGGAAAAACTGGGAGCATATGTAGCCGAAATTCGCAGCCTGGGAGAAGCCTTTGCGGATCGCTTGAAGGTATTTGTCGGGCTGGAAGTAGACTATATTCCAGGAGAAATCACTCCTCATTCAGATTGGATACAAGCGGCAGGATTGGACTATACGGTGGGATCGGTTCATTTTGTGGATCAATTCCCGGACGGTACCCATTGGGGCATTGATGGCACTTATCAGGAATTCCTGCGGGGCTTGGAAGAGATATGGCAAGGGGATATCGAAGCCGCTGCCAGCCGCTACTATGAGTTGACCCTCGAAATGGTGCGGGAAGCGCGTCCGACCATGGTGGGACATTTGGACAAATTCAAGATGCACGCCTTGAAATCCGGGAAGTTGTCCGAAACGGAAACTTGGTACCGGAAATTGATGGAAGAAACCTTAACTCAACTGGCCGAAACAGGCATCATCGTGGAGGTGAATACGCGGGGGAGGTACAAGAAAAAACTGGAGAATCCTTACCCCAGCTTTTGGGTCTTGGAGCGCATGTACGAGCTGGGCATTCCCATTTGCCTGAATTCCGACTCCCATGCGACCCGAGAGATCGCTGCGGCTTTTGAAGAAACGGCCCAGAAACTGAGGGAGATTGGCTATGAAGAGTTGATGATTTTGGATGAAAAGGGCTGGCGAGCGGTATCTTTTGACCAGAATGGGATTCATCCAGCATGATCAATCAAACCAATCGCAATCGCTCAAATTTTCGCTTCAGGATTGCCTCATCATCGGCTCCGAGCCAATCGCGCAGGACGGAGGCATACACCTGCCGAAAATCAATCTGCCACTGCACGTCTCCATCGTCTAACTTGGTCAGGCTCGGCGCAGGATTCACGAATCCCGGCTGCTTCAACGCCCCTCCCAGCAGAAACAAATTGTTGGCTTTGCCGTGATCGGTGCCGCCACTGGCATTTTCCTTGACCCTTCGCCCAAACTCTGAAAAGGTCATCAGGAGGGTCTTGTCAAACTGATCGTGCTGCTTCAATTCCTTCACAAATACCTCGATGGCCTCGCTGTATTGCTTGAGGAGGCGAGCTTGCTGGGCTTTTTGGCGAACGTGGGTGTCGAATCCCGTCAGCGAGACATAATAGACCTTGGTTTCTGCGCCGGAGATGATCAATTCTGAGACAGTTTTGAGTTGGCGGGCCAATGGATTGACGGGCCAAATTTGTTTGGAGCGATAGATCTTGTGGGTTTCGTGCAGGTATTGGGCGGAAGTGCGGGTTTCTACCATCGTTTTGTAGAGGTAGGCGAGATCACTTTCTGGAGGAACGCCCTGCTGTTCTTCGAGGGTCGCAAACCAGGGATCGCGCACACTTTGATGGAGTTGGGTAGGGTTCTGAACCGCCAGGGCTTTGTGATCGATTCCTTTGACGGCTAGGCTGAGGTTGGTGTCCATCTCCAAGACCGAATGAGGCTTGGAACAGCCAGCACAAGCATGGTCCAGATAGCGCCCCAACCAGCCGGTGTCCCAGTATTCTTCTGCGCTGCTACCGGTATGCCAGATGTCCATGGACCGAAAATGAGAGCGATCTGGATTGGGGTAGCCCACCGCGTTGAGAATGCTCATTTCCCCCTGATCGTACAGCGAACGGAGGGCTTGCATTTCTGGGTGAAGGCCCTGGTAGTCATTCAGGGGCAATATCTCCGATTCAGGAATGCCCAGATCCTTGCGCAGCCGATAGTAATTGTCATCGCCGTAGGGAATCACCGTGTTCAAACCGTCATTACCACCAGAAAACTGGATGATCACCAACTTTTTTTCTTCTGCATGAATCGGGTGAAAGGACAATTCCTGTAAAAATCCAGGCATCAGCGAAGCCGCCGAAGCCAAAGAAGAAACCTTCAAAAAATCGCGACGAGAAAACATAGAATGGGGGCAATTGGTGATTGGTTAACTAGGGAACTTCTGACAGCAAAGCGTTCTGGCATCTGACCTCTGCCAGCGAAAGCGGTCTCTTAGCACATCTGAAACTCCGGTGTACCGGCAATGCGAGCAAACAGGTACCGAAATTGCACTTCGGGATCGGCACCCAT
>JBCCCJ010001172.1:0-2672 GCA_039033615.1 Bacteroidota bacterium | reverse complement strand
GGTGTTTCCCTCGAATGGGATAGATTTCCTCCCCAAATTGCACCTCTCCCCTCCCCTTCTCCAACAGTTGTCCGAACCACCCGTTTTCCTTTCGGGTCCAGGAGCGCGCAAATACCCGATCTCCGACCTGCACCATCCAGATTTCTAAAAAGGTAGGCCGCTCGGTCCCTGCTTTGATGCCTGACAAAGTATGTATGGGTTGCCAGATAATCAAAAACCGTGGCAGGAAAAGGATTCGAATTCTGGGTGGCTGATCCGTTTTGAATCAGGAAGGAGTGCCTCCCTCGGTTCTCTTCCTGTTGCACCACTTGCCCCCCAATACTTCGGATCAGCCGAGCTACTTCTGCGGGAGAAATTCGCACTTTGGGATAGGTAGAAAGCTGTTGTTGCCAGCCCGTTTCCGTTTTTTCATGCAAGAGATCAGTCACTACTACCCGCTCCGCTTCGTATTCCAGGAAACAGGTATGAATGCGGTGCTCATCGCTCCTTACGGGAATGAATCGCTGGTTTCCTTACAAGGCGTGCGCGTAGTCCCGGAACCCCAGGAGGAGATGTCCTTTGGGCGCTAGTTGTCGCAAGGCACGGGCGAGAAAGCGGGCCACTTCCTCCTGATTGGCTAGATGGGTCAAGGTATCTCCCCAGCAGACCAGGAGCGCCGCTTTGGGTAGGCCCAGCTCGCCCAATTGGTGAATATCTGCGTGGTGGGGTTGGATATTCGGATCAGGATGTTTGCTCGTCAATTCCTTCAGCAGCAGCTCGCTGGTATCAATGGCTTCCACCCGAAAGCCAGTTCTGGCAAGGGCGGTGGCCTACATCCCATGCCCCGCGCCGAGATCAATGGCGACCGCCGAAGGGCTAGGGGACAAATTCCATTGATGGAGGTTCTGATTGAATGCTTCTACTCCCGCCTCAAAATCCCCCGCCATCCAACTGTAAAAAGCAGCCAAGTGGGTGGAGTAATGTTCTCGTGGATTCATGTAGGTGATACGAGAAAGAAAGAGATTAGATCGGCTAAGTAATTGGCCGTAATCCATGTTAGCAGTCAGGTTTCTCTCCCCACAATCTGATCCCTGGCTTTTGCGAGAAAACTCTTTCCGATGGGTAGTTTCCCAATAGATAACATCACTTCTCTTCCTTGTAAAGAGAGGACTTTGCGGGTATTGACCAGATAAGGTTTATGAATTCGCACAAAGTCATCAGCGGGTAAGGTTTTTTCTACTTCCTTGATTGGCTTGCGAGCAATTTTCATTTCTCCATCATCCAGAAATATTTTTAGATAATTGCCAAAAGCCTGGATGTATTGAATGTCTGAGAAGAAAATTTTGTAGACAACTTTGTTGTCGCGTACCGAGAGAAAATCTTGGGCAGTCTCCTCTTTCTGAGAAACAGCGGGAGGGTTCGGATTGGCTCCTCCCTCAAGGGCCAATTGCTTTTTGAGGCGCTCCAGAGACTTGAGGAAGCGAGAAAGGCGGATCGGCTTGTGGAGGTAATCTATGACTTGCTCGTACTCAAAACTTTGTAGCGCAAATTTGGTGTGCGCAGTGGTAAAGATGACTTTGGGGCCATTCTGCCCTAAGGTTTCCAGAAGTTCCAAGCCGGTTAAGTCAGGCATCTGAATGTCCAACAACATGGCATCTATGGGCGTTTTGTTTAGGAAATTGATGGTGTCGATGCCACTGTAGCAATTGCCAACCACCTCCACAAAATCAATTTGCTGTACATAGCCTTCGAGTACCTTGTGGGCCAGTGGCTCGTCATCGACTAGGAGTAAGCGCAATTTTCTCATATCGGCAGGACTAATGTTACTTCAAAAACGTCCTCATCTGGCTGAATCTCCAGAACGTACCTACCCGGATATATCAATTCTAGCCGACGGACGGTATTTTCGATCCCCAGGTGGTTTTTTACTACCCGTTTGTTTCGAATGATCGAGTTTCGAATGCTCACATGGAGGTGCTTTTCCTGGGGATAGATGCTAATTTCTACGAAACAAGGCAATTGAGAGTGGGTGCCGTGCTTGAAAGCATTCTCCAAAAAGGGCAGAATGAGGAGGGGAGCAATGGTGGTTCCAGCTTGAACGGCTTCGATCTCCACTCGAACCTCACAGTTCTCTGACAGTCGAAGTTTTTCTAATTCCACATAGGATTCGATCAGCTGAATTTCATCTACTAGGTCAATTTTTGCCAACTGAGAAGATTGCAAGTGATACCGCATGACTTCTGAGAGTTCCAACATCATTTCTGACCCTTTCCCTGCATTGATCTGATTGAGGGCATAAATGTTGTTCAGTGTATTGAACAGGAAGTGGGGGTTCAGTTGAGCTTTTAGGGCCTTTAACTCCATCTCGGTGTTTTCCCGATTGAGGCGCTGTAGCTGGATTTGGCTGATGGTTCCTCGTTTGAGATAGCGGAGTCCCAAAGTCAGAATAAGTAAGACAGTCTGATTCAATAGATGCTGGGTCGGACTGGTAGCTATCATAGGCGAAGCTTCTTCCACCCACACCTGAAACCCAGTTGCTCCTCCTAGGATTGCGATCAATGCGATCCCATACTGCCAAAATTTTCCCTTCAAAAACAGTCGATCAAAGCTCCAAAAATGCAGATAAACGCTCCCAGCCAATGGGAGAATGAGCAAGCCAATGATTTCAGCCAGTAGGCGCAGTGACATCTGCT
>JBCCCJ010001171.1:0-2673 GCA_039033615.1 Bacteroidota bacterium | reverse complement strand
TGTTTGATCTGATAGACGAAGATCAGGTGCTAGACATTGACAATGGCTGTTTTGCCAAATACAAAGATGGCTTGGGTCAGCTCTGCGCTTTTGACATGACCAACCGGGAGCTTTACTTCCAGGAAAATATCGAATGATGAAGCGCCAGGATCTTCCGACGGTAGAGGCTGAGATTGCCCAGGAACTTTCAGGGCACCGAGGGTCCATCTACGTGATGACGATCGACGAAACGGAAAGCCAGCTATTCAGCGGAGGCGATGATGGCATTTTGGCCAAGTGGTCGTTGCATGATTCTGCCCCAGAAGGAACAGGCATTTTGCAGACAGATCGGGGCATTTACGCCTTGTTCCAACTTCCCAACCAGCCCATTCTCTGTGTCGGGACCAGCGATGGCAACATCTACCTCGTTGACCTCGACACCCATCAACTCATCCATACCTTTCGCCACTTGGATGCGGCGGTATATGGCTTTTTTTGGGAACCTGAATTGAATTGGCTGTGTAGCCTCCACGGAGGCGGGCATATCGGAGCCATAGAAATGCCCAGCAAGCAATCCGTCGGCATTTTTCGCCTCAGCACCCAGCATCTCAGGAGTTGCCTTTCTATTCCAGGCACTTCGGAGTGGCTCATCGGGAGTAGCGATCATCACATCTATCGCTGGAAAGTCGGCGAGACAGCCGCCACCCAGAAATGGAAAGCCCATGACAATTCCGTCTTTTCGATGGCACGGGTTCCGGCTACTGGTCAGTTGCTTACTGGCGGAAGGGATGCCCACTTGAATCTCTGGGAACTGAGCGAGCCACCAACGAGGCTTCATCACATTCCGGCGCATAATTTTACCATCAATGACCTTTGTTTTTCTCCTTCGGGTGAATACTTTGCCAGTGGCAGCCGTGATAAAACCATCAAACTCTGGCGTACTGATGATCTTGCCTTGATCAAAGTGATTGACGCAGCCCGAAACCAAGGGCATACTCACAGTGTCAACCGCGTAATCTGGTTATCATCAGATAAATCTGTACTTTCGTGTAGCGATGACCGACGAATCATTCGTTGGAAGTTGACAATCCAGGAGGCATGATTACCCCATTAGAAATCAGACAGCAGACGTTTCGCAAAGTGATGCGAGGCTACGACCGGGAGGAAGTACACGCCTTTCTATTGGCGTTGAGCAAGGAGTGGGAAATGCAATTGGCCAACGAGCGCCAACAAAAAGAGCAACTCCAAAAAATCACGGCGAGTTACGAAACGCTCAAAGAAGTGGAGGATATGCTCCACAAAACCCTCATGCAGGCGGAGCAATCGGCCCGGGACACCTTGGAAAATGCCCGTCAGAAGGCAGAGTTGCGTCTCCGGGAGTCTGAGCTCAAAGCGAAGGAGATTGTTCGCAAAGGCATGGCGGATCGCAATCATCTGCAAAGAGAATTGGAAGAATTGACCCGAAGACGCGAGCAAATCATCAGTCAATTGCACATCTTCCTGAATACCCAATTGAATCATCTCAACGGCTACCAAATGGCGGAGTTGCCGGCCGCCCATTCTCCTACTCCTATCCAAAACGGGGAGGCTGACTTTTTTGAAGCGAAGGAAAACGGCAGCGCGGATCATGCGCTGTTGGATGACATTATGCAGGAACTATGATTTTATCTGACGCGAGGATCCTGGAGGAGATCGAAAACCAACATATTCTGATAGAACCTTTTCGCCGGGATTGTCTCGGCAGCAACAGCTATGACGTCCATCTGGGGCGTTATTTGGCGGTATATAAAGACCGGGTGCTAGATGCGAGGGTACACAATCAGATCGAAGAAATTCTCATCGGCGAAGAAGGCCTGGTCCTTGAACCCAACACCTTATACCTCGGTGTGACCGAAGAATACACCGAAACCCACCGACATGTCCCTTTCCTCGAAGGAAAAAGCAGCATCGGACGCCTGGGCATCCACATCCATGCCACCGCAGGCAAAGGAGACGTGGGCTTTTGCAATACCTGGACCTTGGAGATCACGGTCGCCCAACCCGTACGGGTGTACGCAGGCATGCCTGTTGGCCAGTTGATCTACTTCGATGTCGATGGCGATGTCATCAATCACTACCACAACAAGGCCAACGCGAAGTATACCCAGCGGACCCTCCGGCCAGTGGAATCTATGATGTGGAAGAATAGTTTCTGATAGGGGGAAAAGCCAGAACGCTTGGCTGTCAGACGTCAGATCGGCCCTGTCAATCACAGGCACCTCGGTCTGTTCAGTTTCCCCTCTGCTCAAGGATGTTACTGATCGGTAGTTATCCCTGTTGCGCGGTAACTGTTTCCCATTCCCGCACCGCTTCTCTCCGCAAGAGGTATTTCCCCAAAATGTCGAATTCCAGGTTGATGGAGTGTCCTACCTGGAGTTGGTGGAAATTGGTGTGCTCGTAGGTGAAGGGGATGATGGTAACGGAAAAGGATTCCATGCCTGCCTGGACCACCGTGAGGCTGACGCCATTGATACAGACAGAACCTTTGTCCACCAAGAGAGGGGCGAACTGAGCGGGAAAGCCGAATTCATACATCCAGGAACCGTCTCGCTCCTCTACCGAAAGGACCTTGCCAGTGGTATCGACATGGCCTTGCACAAAATGACCATCTAGTCGGGCTCCCATCTTCAGGCAGCGCTCCACATTGACCGTGCG
>JBCCCJ010001170.1:0-2674 GCA_039033615.1 Bacteroidota bacterium | reverse complement strand
TTCGACGGTTTTTTGCCTACTTTTTTCCCGCGAAAAAAGTAGGTCCCGCTGAAGGCGACCTTACACTTGGACAACAAAAAACAAAAGGAATTCAAGAAATGTCCAGTGGTGTGCCCCTACCAGGTAAATTCACTCAACTGTTCTCCCTTGATATCTCTGGATTTCAGGAGTTGTTGCTTCAGTCAGAAGCAGAAGGCTTTCGGTTCCTCCGCAGATTGTTGCAGGAATGGGAAACGGAAGTCAACCGATTTCAGCTCGAAGGAGAAGGGCTCTTTGGTTGGGTAGTTGAGCAGAAATTGGTGGCCACCCTGGGCATCAACCAGGTCATACATGCTCCCCAGAAGGCCCGGCTTCGCAGAATGTACCTCCATCCTGCTTATCGCAGAACAGGGATTGGCAGCCAGATGGTTCAGGAGGTAGCGCTTCGGTACCAATCCCAATACGAACTCCTAGAGTTGTTCACCGACACCTCACAGGGCGCGGCTTTCTATGAATCTTTGGGTTTTTCTCCCATTTTTGGTGTCCCAAGCATCAGTCATCAACTTTCCCTTCATGCGTGACACTTCCTACTCCATACGGTCCGACATTCAACTGGCGGAAACCCTGCCTGCCGATTTTTATCAAAACGAACAAGCCTGGAAAGCCTGCCAGGAATCCATCTTTACCCAAACTTGGCAATATCTCGGGGATCAGCAACTTCTGTTCAACGGGCCAGAAAATGCCGTTCCGCTTTGGTTGCATGAAAAGTACCTGGATGAACCCCTCTTGCTTTCCCAAACCGAGGATGGACTTCGTTGCATGACCAATGTCTGTACCCATCGGGGCTATCTGCTGGTGCATCATCCCGCTCAGGTACGAAAGCTCATCTGCCGCTATCACGGGCGCAAATTTGACCTGGCAGGGAAGTTCGAATCTATGCCGGAATTTGAAGCGGCAAAGGAGTTTCCCCGGCCTTGCGATCACCTCCACCAACTCCCTTTGGCCAACTGGCGACAGTTTCTCTTCACTCGTCTGGGCGGACAGGCCGACTTTGCCTCCATCCATGAGCAATTGGAACGTCGCTTGTATTTTCTTCCCTTCGAAGACTTCCGTTTTGCACCGGAATACAGCAAAACCTACAACGTTCACGCGCATTGGGCCTTATATTGCGACAACTATCTGGAAGGCTTTCATATTCCTTTTGTGCATCAAGGACTGAGAAAAATCCTGGATTACGGCAGCTATTCCACCGAGTGCAAAGATCAGATGGTGTTGCAGATTGGCTATTCTGATGGCAAAGGCTTCACCTTCGATCTGCCAGAGGGACATCCCGACTACGGCAAGCACGTAACGGCCTATTATTACTGGCTCTTCCCCAATTTCATGTTGAATGTCTATCCCTGGGGCGTTCAACTCAACATCGTCAAACCCGTCAGCCCTGCCTTCACCAAAGTCGAGTTTCTCTACTACCTCTACGATGAGGAAATCTTTGCTTTGATGGATGGAGATCAATTGGCAGAAAAGACGGAGCGGGAAGATGAATTTGTGGTAGAAGCGGTCCAACGGGGCATTCGATCGCGCTTCTATCAATCCGGCCGCTTTTCCCCCAAACGCGAAAAAGGCGTACATCATTTTCATCGCTTGATCGCTCAGGCACTATCCACCCCAACTCCTGACTCATGACCACCCTCGAAGGACTTCAGCAAACCCGCGACGAAACTCGCGACTATTTCGATCTTTCTCCAGCACAACTTGCCCTAACCTACGGAACAGGAAAGTGGAGCATCCGCTTTTTACTTCACCACCTCGTCGATGCCGAAACGGTCTTGTACGACCGGGTTCGAAGGGTGATCTCAAAGCCCAATCAAGTCATTTGGGGCTTTGATCAAAACGCCTGGGCGGAAGGCTTGAAGTATGAAACCCGAGATCTGGCCTTACAGAAACCCATTTATCTGGGGGTCCGGGCCATGGTGATTCATCTGTACCAACAATTCTACGAATCCCTGGGGGAAACGACTTTTGTCCACAGCGAAACCGGAATCCGCAGCCTCAAAGATGAATTCGACAAAATCCACTGGCACAATGAGCATCACCTGAAGCAGATTCGCATGGCGTTGGAGAAAGTGGGCAAATGAGCTAATCACTTCGCAGGTCGCTTCACCCGTTCAATCGCCGCCTCGATTCCCTTGGAGATCTTGGTCCAACTGGCATCATCCTTCAAATCAGTCATCCAATAGCCAGGTAGTCCCTGGATCTGAGCAATCTCCAATTGATCCCAGTTGCATTCCCGAATCTGAATGGGAATCACGATTTTGCGGCCTTCGCGATGCGCATTCAGTGCAGTGCTCAGTTCTTCGCGATAGCAAAAATCAGACGTCACGAAGCTGCTACTGATCAAACAGAGTACGATGTTAGCGACTTCCAAGTGGTTAAACATCTCAGGGCGCCACTCCTCCCCTGGATCAATACAGTCATCTTGCCAGAGGGTAATCCGATTGAGGCGAACCAGGGGCATCAGGTGCTCCAGCAATTGCTCTTTATAGCCTACATCTTTGCGACTGTACAACACAAAGATGGAGCAAGGCGGAGATGGCTGGCGAATTTCGGGTTTCTCAATGCCGTTCAACAAATCCTCCACCGAGAAGGCTTGCCGCAGTTTACCAGAGAAATAGGTGGGTTGTTCAGCTTGCTCATA
>JBCCCJ010001169.1:0-2675 GCA_039033615.1 Bacteroidota bacterium | reverse complement strand
TACGCAAATTTGGATGGTTTTGCAGCCTACACTAACCTAATCACGATACTCTCGGATGACAAAATCAATTATAATTATCAAAAGAAGGCCATTGCCTACTTAATCCCATTGACGAAATTTCTGCCAGATAATGAAGAGAGTCTAGGATATGAAAAGTCGGCCTATTTCAACCTTTCTTGGTATGCCTTATTCGAAAAAAAATTCGTCGAGGCCGAAGCCGCTGCCCGTCGTGTCCTAGAACTTACTCCCGAAAAGACAGGCGTTATTTCTAACCTAGCCTCAGCTTTGCTCTTTCAAGGTAAATTTGCAGAAGCCAAGCAAACCTACCTTGACCATGCAGACGAACCTTGGATAGATGATCGCCATGAGACCTTTCGGGAGGTTTTTTTGTCTGATTTGGATGAGCTGGAAGCCGCAGGCATCACCCATCCCGATGTGGAGAAGGTTCGAGCGTTGTTGTCGCATTAAAACCTGCGAGGAAGAAGATGTGGCTAGTAAGACTTGAACATCTGTTTTAGGTTGGCGTACTTACGGGAAGTGCTTACCTTTCAGAAGGCACCCTCTAAAACCGGTACCTATCAATTCAAATCCGATGCAAATTCAACTCAATCTACCGCCAGACTTAATGACCAGCGAGTTTGACCTCAAGATGCTGTTAACCAGCCGCTTGTTTGCTGAGGGCTTGATTAGTTCTGGACAAGGAGCCAACATGCTGGGGATCAGCCGCCGCACCTTTATTGAATTGTTGGGGCAATATGGGGTGTCGGCATTTCAAACTGATGAACAGGAACTGCTAGAAGACATTGCCAATGCCTGAGCCTGTCATCGTTTCGGACGCGAGCGTCCTCATTGGGCTTGAACAAATTGGGAGTCTCTCTCTGCTGAAGGAATTGTATGGCCGTATTGACATCACCTCAATCGTACAGCAAGAGGTAGGGAGTCCCTTACCAGATTGGGTCCACCTCAATGATGCCTACCAAGAGGCAGTATTTCGGTTGTTATGCCCGAGTTTGGATGAAGGAGAAGCGAGTGCGATTGCCCTGGCTTTGGCCCATCCAGGTGCGCTATTGATCATCGACGAACGCAAAGGGCGTAAACAAGCAAAAAGCATGGGCATTCGCATCACTGGATTGGTCGGAATCATCATTCGAGCCAAACAGAAAGGGCTGATTCATAATGGGAAGGAAAAACTTGATCAGTTGATGGAAAAAGGCTTTCGGCTTTCTGATGGGGTATACGCCCTGGCTTTAGAGCAGATGGGAGAAAGTATTCATCCCTGAGGTGAGGACTTTTCTTTGAAAGGATGCCTTGGTGAAATACAATTTCGCGCTACATTTGATCCCTGTTGAACGAAGTGAAATCCCGAGAATCGGGAATCCCTGATCCTTGAACTATGCCCCCCCTCCTCCTCCTCTCCTTCGCCAATGACCGTCAGGGTCAGTTTCTTCGCGGCATCGCCGAAGAGCAGCGCGCCATTCGCAAGGCGCTCGATCCGCTGGTGCAGCGCAAGCTGGTGCAGGTGGAGGTGTTGGCCAATGCTACGGCGGAGGATATTTTCGGGGCTTTTCGGACCTATGGGGATCGGATTCAAGTGTTTCATTATGGAGGACACGCCCAGGATTTGGAACTGCTGCTGAGCGGGGCAGAGCGGGGATTGGATATGCAGGGCCTGGCGCAGTTCCTAGGGGAGCAAAAAGGTCTGGAACTGGTGTTCATGAATGGCTGTGCCACAGCGGCTCAGCAGCAACCCCTGCAAGCGGCGGGCATTCCTCGCCTCATCCTCACCGAAACGATCATTCAGGATCAGGCAGCCTTACAGTTTGCGACGCAGGTATATCAGGGGTTGGCGGTGGGGCATTCCGTATCCCGCAGCTTCAAGGAAGCCGAGGGCGCGACCACCGCCCAGGTGG
This sequence comes from Bacteroidota bacterium, assembly GCA_039033615.1. Classification (GTDB taxonomy): domain Bacteria; phylum Bacteroidota; class Bacteroidia; order J057; family J057; genus JBCCCJ01. Next base: position 765 of record JBCCCJ010001169.1, on the reverse strand, counting down.
GAGGAACGCGGCGGAGCTTGGTGCTGGAAGCCGAAGAGGAGGTAACAGATGAAGGATTGCCCTGGCGATTGCACGAGGCGTCCACCGGTGATTGGAGTTTGCCGACCAAGGCGCCTTTTCCCTGGGCACGCCTAGCAGTGGCACTGGGGATATTGCTGGTCATCTCAGGGAGTGGGTATGCCTTGTGGAAGCATTTCTTGCCTTTTGATATGGAGATTCGGGCGCAGTACCCTTCAGATACAGGAGATGAGCATTTTCGCTTCACACACAAGCTCATTTTGGAGTTGCCAGACCGGGAGTTAACCGAAGACTTGGAAGAAGATGCTAGCTTGGTGCTAGATCAATTGACCGGACAAGGATTGGAGGTTCCGGTTGTCCTGGAGTCACCCCTTTGGGAATTGGAGGATAGCTTGTTGAGCCTGGAATCTGGGCGAGTGCCTCTGACTTTGACTTGGAAAGAGGAACTGACACGTATTCAGGGGAAAGTCGTGGATCAGGAAACGCAGACTCCTTTATATGGTGCTACCGTAGTCTTGGGGAGCCAGCAAACCCAAACCAATGCCCAGGGCCAATTTGAATTGGTCGTGCCAGAGGACTGGGTGCCGCGATTGAGTCATTCGATTACTGCGTTGCACGCTAGCTATGAGGCTCGCAATTGGACCATCAATCTGTCCGATGGGCAGGGGAGCTATGTGATTCCACTGGAGCAGAAGGAGGGGTAAGATTGCCACGAATTGCACAGATTTCACAAAATCCCCACTCGTG
>JBCCCJ010001168.1:0-2682 GCA_039033615.1 Bacteroidota bacterium | reverse complement strand
GATTCGGGCGTTTGTGGAGTCTTCTTTCGAGGAATAAGAGCAGAAGAAGATGAAAATGTTATTGGTTACCTACTTCGCCAAATAAAAAGACTTCGAATTAGACAAGATCAGGGCGCTCATCTTGGACAAGGCCCATCCCGAAGTGAGAGAGTATTTCAACCGCTTGATTTCCTTTGTGAACAAGAATGCCAAGGCTACGGAAATCTACTGCGAGAAATTTGAATTGCTGAAAACGGTTCACCCCAATTTCAATTTGTTGGGTTTACCTGTGTCTCAATTGAAAGAAAAATTGACCTAAGTCATATAGATATCCTGTAAGATTTCTTCACGTCGCCCCGCTTTTTCTAGGAAGAGCGGGGCCTTTTCTATTTGGAAATCACGAAATAGTCAAATATCCAAGGGGAATTGACACGGGAAAATCATGTAATATCTGTTCGATCAGTGCTGATGTTTCAGGGGTAATAGGGTCTATATTTGAGCATACCTAAACTCTTACCCTATGCTGGCCGATAGCACCCATATGCAGAAATGGTGGACCGAGTTGGATGGAATGTGGAAACACATCCTGGTCTCCGAACTCGGCTTGGAAGGCATGTTTGATCCAGAAACTGATCTTTCTTACCTGGAAACCATTACCGAGTTGGATTGTAGCGGCACCAACTTATACCACCTGGAGCCCATCACTCGCTTGCCCAATTTGACCTTCCTGGACATCAGTGAAACCAACGTGAGTGATCTCACCCCTTTGCGGTACCTGACCAATCTGGAGGAGTTTCACGCGAGCTTTTGTCAGTTCTCCAGCGTAAGGGAGGTACTCCACCTAGGGCACCTCCGAATATTGGACATTTCCTATCCCTACAACACCATCGAAGACCTTTCTCTGTTGGCGTGTATTCCCTCCCTACAAGAGTTGTACCTCAATGCTTGTATGATCGGCGAGATGGATTTTCTGCGAAACCTGCAGGATTTGGAGATGCTTTCCATTCACTTCAATCCCCTGGACCCACAGGAGGTAGCTGCCTTTCAAGATGGCAATCAGGCCTGTCAGGTCTTATTTTGAGCTTGCCCTATTCTCCCAACATTTCTTTCACAACCGGATAAATCACCTCTACCCACTCCCGGTACATGAGACCTGATGGATGCAGGCGGTCCGTAGCGATCAGTTCTGGACGGTCCAAGGCTTCACGCGAGATAGGTGTGATGTCGATGAATGGGATTCCCAGACTTGCGCTGTGCTGCTTGGCAAAAGAATTGTACTTGTCCAATTCTTCAGCGACGGTTTCTGGTGGCACACTCTGACTCTGCCCAAAAGGTGTTACCCCATAGTCTGGAATGGAAACCACAAATACCCGAGAGGTATCTCCCCCTGCAAACCCAATGGCAGTTTCCAACAACATCGGAAACTCTGCCTCATAGGTTTCAAATGAATACCTCCGGAACTGGTTGTTGACGCCGATCAATAGGGAAACCAAGCCAAAGGTGTCTGTTACTTGCTCCGCTTCGATTGCATCCATCAATTCTTTGGTGGTCCAGCCAGTCTTGGCAACGATCCGTGGATCATAACCTTCTATTCCACTGTCTTGTAATTGGGTGGCCAATTGAGCTGGCCAGCGCTCAGACTCTGCAACACTTTCTCCGATGGTGTAAGAATCACCCAACGCTAGATAAGTGGCAGGTGCAGATGGCGGGGGAGGAGGCGTATTTGGCATTTCTGGAGGGGGAGTACAGCCATTGAGACAGCCCAACAGCAAAATTGGCAGAAAATATGGCAGAATGTTCATGGAGACAAATTTTGGCATCATTTCCGTAGAACACAAAAGCAGATACGCTTGTTACTTGGCTTGAATATATTTTCCGCATTCGCATTGAATCCCATTCGCGCTGTCACGTTTTCCTCCTGCTTGGGGTTAAATAAACGTAACTGGTCGCAAATCAGAAACGCCTCATAAGGATGAAAGAGACCCTCTTGCAGGACTATCAACAACTGCTGTATCCCATCGCCCTGAATCTATTGGGGAATCCAGATGATGCAGAAGACCTGGTACAGGAAACCATGTTGAAATGGTTGTCCATGGAGAAGCGAAACATCGAGAATATCCGGGCCTACTTGGTCAAAACCCTGGTGAACAAAGGGCTGAATTTCCTCCGGGATCGGAAGCGCGCTCGTAGCCATGAAGAAAAACTGATTCCCATGGGCAGGTTGGTTGCGGATCGGATTCCTTTCCGTACAGAGCAAGCCCCTACCCTATCGCTGAGTTTGCTGGCGATGATGGAAAAACTCTCCCCGCTGGAAAGAGCAGTGGTGATGCTCAAAGAAATATTTGGGTACAGCCATCGGGAAATCGCCGAATTGCTGGAAATCAGTGAGGCCAACTGTCGCCAGATTCTCCGTCGCGCCAAAGGACACCTGAGAGAGAACAGGGTTCGCTTTCAAGTCGTTCCAGATCAGCATCAGCAATTGTATGAGACCTTTATGGAGGTCTGTGAAGGAGAAGATCTGGGGCAACTCTTAGAAATTCTCAAGGATGACATCAAAGTCGATTTGTCTCGTCCTGCGGCAGTAGCAGGAAAACTGGCAACTGCGGAATATGTGCTAGGCTGGTATCGTCAGGGAGTGAAACTACAATTGCGCCCTTATTCGGGTCATTGGGGTTTGGCTGCCTACGTTCAAGATGAGTTGCG
>JBCCCJ010001167.1:0-2682 GCA_039033615.1 Bacteroidota bacterium | reverse complement strand
GGAAAGCAATGCAGTGGATCTGGTGATCAGCGATATCATGATGGAGGGAGATCAGGATGGCTTGGAACTTTGTCAACAACTCAAAGAACAAGCCCACACCGCCCACATCCCGGTGATTCTGCTCACTGCCAAAGGAACGCATGCGGACCGTTTGCAAGGCTTGGCCCATGGGGCTGATGCCTACTTGAGCAAACCATTTGATGAACCGGAACTCTGGACCCGGGTGAGTCAGTTGCTTCAATTGCGCAAAAAGTTACGGACCTCTCTGAAGGAGCAAGCAATCCTAGATTGGGTGCAACCGCAGTGCCTGACTCCCGCCGATCAGGAATTGATGAAGCGACTGCATCAGGTGTGTTTGGACCATTTGGGGGATCGCTCTTTTGGGGTGGAAGCCATGGCCCGAGCCATTGGAAAGAGCCGTTCTGGTTTTCATGCCTGGCTGGTGGCCCAAATTCACTTGACGCCAGCCAAATTTCTCTTGGAGTTGCGCCTCCGAACGGCCCAACAGTTTCTGCTTCATAGCAAAGAAACCATTGAGTTCATCGCCGATCAAACAGGCTTCACCGATGGGACTCATTTGACCAAACGCTTCAAAGCGCATTTTCACCAAAGCCCAAGTGAGTGGCGAAAACAAGCGAATCGGCCTTCCTGAGCCCTGATTTTATTCATAAATACCGATCATTTGGAGGAATCTACCGATCAGCCAAGGGGGGAAATGGATACCTTGGTTCAACTTTTCTCCCTATTCCTTTTGCCTGGGTCATCCGTCTCAATCCATGGATGTCATATAACCGTTTTGCTAATCGGTAGGAAGTGCTGTATCAAAAATCCCCTCCTCCTTTGTCTCTCCGACCTTATGTGGAGTGTCTGTATCTCTGGCAACAACCCAAACTCTCCCAGTCGATGCTGGTTGGTTCCCCACCGAGCGGATTTGGAGCCCTGGTATTCAATCTGGGTCCAACCTATCAGACAGGTCTGATCCCAGGGAATTGGTCCCCCACTCCACGTGTATTTCTGACTGGGCAAGCGACTCAACGCTACCATTTGAATTTGCAAGAAGCCATTGACGTGGTAGGGATCGTCTTCCGGCCAACGGGCTTGTTTCATTTGCTCCAAATTCCCCTCAAAGAGTTCACTGACCAACGCATAGATGCGAGTCTGATCATGGACCAGGAGATTCTGGAGATCTGGGAAAGACTAGGCGAAGCATCATCGCCTGAAACACGAATTCAACTCCTCATTCCCTTTTTGGAAAAACGCCTCCTGACGAGAGGTGCCACTTGGGATGTCATTGATGCAATTGCAGAGGAAATATTCGTCCATAAAGGCGTCTTATCTCTCCAACATTTGCTGGCAGATTATTCCCTGAGTACTCGACAGTTCCAACGGAAGTTTCAGAAGCAGGTCGGAATCTCTCCCAAGTTTTACAGCAAGCTTCGCCGATTCAGCCATATCTGTAGTCTCCTCATTCGTCAGGAGGTCATCGATTGGCATGAAATGGTGTATCTGGGGGGCTATTTTGATCAATCCCACTTCATCAAGGATTTCCTGGCCTTCATGAAGGAAAATCCAACAACCTATTATCAATCGCCACAAGAATTGGCGCGCCTGATAGATCGCTAGTGCTCTCGATGTCGCTTTTTTACAATACTTCCTACGATCAAACGAATAGTTTTGAATCAGCTTATTGAACTACTTCACATAACCCACATTCGTTATGCCCATTACCCTTCAACAAAACCAGGCCATGTTGCAATTTTTTGCAGCCTACAATGACTGTGATGTACCGACCATGCTGGATTCATTCTCTCCACAAGGGACCGTGATGTACGCTCCTCTGGGAGAATCTGGCTATGGTCCCGCGAGAGAAGTCGGCAAAGTCATCTGGGGGATGCTGGTAGATTGTTTCGCAAACCTGCGCAACGAGCTACACGCTTCCCAACTGAATGAGGCAGGAGAAATTGTCTGTCGCCTTAGCATTGCAGGTGATCAAGTCAAGGATTTCGCGGAAATCAAAAACAAAGGATTTTCTTTTGAGGAAGAGCACATTTTTGTGTTCCGACTCAATCCAACTCACCAGATTGAGCACCTCAAGATCACATGGAATCACGATAGCTTGCGTCGCCAATTGGGCGCAGCTTAGAGTCTGGCTGACTTCTTTGTGATATATCCATCCTGTCAACATTCTTCCCTACCACTTCCTCTATTTCTTACCATCAACCCTATTTTTGAGATGCAAAAATCATTGCTATCACTCCTGCTGTTTTTGGGGCTCATCAGTGTGCTTCAAGCTCAGACTCCTCAAGCTTTCAACTACCAAGCGGTGGCTCGGGATGCAAATGAAGACTGTATTGCTGATCAAGTCGTCAGCCTACGCTTCAACATTCTGGATCAAACCGCTGCGGGAACCATTCTGTACACCGAACTCCAAAGTGCCACCACCAATCAACAAGGACTGTTTTCGGTCGAAATTGGCCGTGGCCAGGTGCTGGCTGGCGTGTATACTCAGTTGCATGATATTCCATGGAGCCAGGATCCAAAATTTCTCCAGGTGGAGATGGATGCTTTGGGCGGTTCCAATTATCAGCTCATCGGCAGTTTTGAATTGCTGAGTGTGCCTTATGCCTTTACCTCAGAGGAAGCGGCTACCTCAGATAGTGCGCTGTTCGCTGATACCGCAGC
>JBCCCJ010001166.1:0-2683 GCA_039033615.1 Bacteroidota bacterium | reverse complement strand
ATGCACGGACATTTATTTTCTCCTGAGAAAAGAGAACAAATCAAAGCAAGCTTGAGAGCGGGGACTCTCTGATATTGGCTTCCTTATTTCGCAAGGGACAGAACCTCTGGTCACAAACTCGGATAACCCCAAGGCCACCGATTTCCTCCCCATAAATTTGGACCTTGCCCAAGCTACTTCTGTATCTTGAGAGATGGAAATCAAGATCGACCCCCGCTATCCAGACATAGACTTTCTCCGCCAGCGCGCCCGCCAGCGCATTCCGGGCTTTGCCTTCGACTATCTCGACGGAGGTTGCAATTCCGAAGTCAACCTGCGCCGCAATACCGCGGAAATTCGCGAGGTCCAACTCCGACCCTACTACTTGCGGGAATACAGCGGCATTTCCACCGAAACTGAATTGTTTGGCAAGAAGTATAGCGCGCCTTTTGGGATTTCTCCCATCGGATTGCAAGGCCTGATGTGGCCAGGTGCCTCGGAAATCCTCGCCAAAGCGGCCTTTGACCACAACCTCCCCTATATCCTCAGCACCGTCGGCACAGCCAGCATCGAAACCATCGGAGAGATCACCGAAGGCAATGCCTGGTTTCAATTGTATCACCCCCAGGAAGATTCTTTGCGGGATGATTTGCTGAAACGAGCCGCCGCCGCCGAATATCCGGTGCTGGTCATCCTCTCCGACGTGCCCACCTTTGGCTATCGCGCCAAAGAAATCCGCAATGGCCTGGCCATTCCTCCCCGCATGACCCTGCGAAACATGATCCAAATCCTGGGCAGTCCCCGCTGGGCGATCGAGACCCTGATCGCAGGTCAGCCCACCTTCAAAACTCTCACGCCCTATATTCCCAAAGGCATGAATCTCAAGCATCTGGGGCTTTTCATGAACAAAACCTTTACCGGTAGGCTGAATGAAGAAAAAATCAAGGCCATCCGAGATCTGTGGAAAGGCAAATTGGTGCTGAAAGGGGTCGCTACTGAAGAAGACACGGAAAAGGCCATCGCTCTGGGGGTGGACGGCATCATCGTCTCCAACCATGGCGGCCGCCAACTCGATGCGGGGGAATCGACCATTCGACCCCTCTCCAGAATCGCTGCCAAGTATAAAGACCAGCTCACCATCATGATGGACAGCGGCATCCGCACCGGACCCGACATCGCCAGCACCCTGGCCTCTGGAGCAGAATTCGCCTTCCTGGGCCGCTCCTTCATGTATGGCGTAGCCGCCCTCGGCAAACAAGGCGGCAACCATACCATCTCCATCCTCAAGCGGCAATTCCAGCAAGTCATGGAGCAACTGTGCTGCGAACGGGTGGGGGATTTGCCGAAGCATTTGGTGGAGGGGTAGGGGGGGCGGTTAATGTGGATGCACAAAAGATCTGCAAGCAAGAATACTGATGAAAAAGCTGCTTATTGGTTTGGGGATATGTTCCCTTCTGGCTGGATGTTTGATTCAGCGCAAACAACAAACTCCGGAGGAACCTACATTCCTCTTTCGAGAATGCGAATCAGATTCCCTAGCAACATATTTGAATCATCGCTTTCCGAGATTTGGTGAAAGGTGGCAACAAGACTCCATTGGGTGCATGAAATTTTGAGGGGTAGCAAGCTATGGGCAAAGAGCGCAAATCTTTCAAGGGTTTTCTTATGCCTGCGTGAAGGAAATCCTCGGAAAACCCAATCGGCAGCGGATGTTAGAAAAAGAAACGAGCCTTTCTTACACCATTTTTGATCATACGTGCTACCCAACGTTTAAGGCAATCATGTTGGTTTTCAATTCACAGGGTATTCTCTTAGATAAAATCCAGTATTCTATCGAAGCCAATGATCTGCTGCGCGTTTTACAAAAGCATAATTTGGCCAGGAATAAAGTCAGTGAGGATCTCGAACCCTCCGAAGAAGTGCTTAATAGCCCAGAGCACAACCTGGTTTTGCATCGGCCAGCCTTGCAGCCCGAAAAATCGCCCGCCACTTATATCGCCAATCCAATTAAACCAAACCGTATCAGTGAAGGGTTTCAAGATGAATTCGAGCAAATAGCCACCGCTGAGCCAGCTTCCAACCACGATAGTACACCGAAAATTAAGACTATGCCCAATGAGGTTGTAGTAGATGGTACCCCTTCCTCTGCGACAGACACCCCCTTGTACTATCACACCATAGATATGCCACCGGCTAATCCACCTAGTCTTTCGGAGCTCGTTCCGAATACCGATGTTATGGCACCACGTTCCTCCCGCAAGTATTATGTGGAATTAAGTGTACATAATAATTATGATAAGGCCCAACAGCAAAAAACTGACCTAGAGGAAAGGCTGGGAGAAAAACTGCAGGTGATTTCTTTGGTAGTTCGCGATCAAACGCTTCATAAAGTTATCACACCTGAATTTCCAGATTTTTCAAGCGCTCAAAAGCACTATAATACAATCAAGAAAAAGTCAGTCTTCGGGTTGATCAAGTTAGTAGAATAATGCATAAAGTCCTATAAATAAGCATTTTTAGGCTAAAAAATTGAAAGCTAGTCGCTTGTCTATTAGGACAAACCGCAAAATTGCCTTAGCTTTGCCCCCCGCAAAGAAAAACTAGGGTAAGGGCTTCATCCCTTCGGAGAGATGAAGCCTTTACTAATAGATATAACCAATAAATAATTTCAACGTAAACTTAGAGCATTATGGGTCAAACGATT
>JBCCCJ010001165.1:0-2683 GCA_039033615.1 Bacteroidota bacterium | reverse complement strand
GTCATCACCAAATTCTGATAGACTGTGGTAATACAACCTTCTGCCGATTAAGAGAACTGGGACTAGCCAAACAAGTTCAACATATCTTGATCACCCATTGTCATGACGACCATGTAGGGTCGTTGGCTACCCTGCTCCTGTATCTCAAACATGTGGCTCGTCAACAGATCGTTCCGACGATTTGGGTACCGTCCACAGATTTTCAATTGCACATCTTCCAGTATTTGCAATTTGCGATGCCGAAGCCTGAAAAGTATGCTCGTTTCCAACTTCTCCATGAGCAGAACGATTTGATCATCGAAGGCATAGATACCTTTGGCCTTCATGTTCCGGGTATGCAGAGCTATGGGTATTGCTTTGAAGATGAGGAGGAAGTCGTTTTGTATTCTGGAGATATCGGTCCCAGCGACATCCTATTTGATCATCTTGAAACCAAATCGGAAAAACCGATCCGGGTGTTTCATGATGTAACCTTTGAAGCAGCTGATGGCATTCATGCGTATTACCTGGATTTGCTTCCATATCTGAAAACCTATCAAATTTTTGGCTACCACCACGATCATCGCCAGGTACCGGATGACAATCCCATCGCTCTGGTAGCTGAACATCCTGAACTCTTGTTGGTCCCTCAACCTTCATGATCTACTTAACAGAATCTCAAGCTCGCCGCCTCACCTTGAGTTGTCAAGGTTTGTGGGGCAAGACTCCCTTTGCAAAACGCGAATCAGGCGTCCATCAGGTCATCGAACAACTGGGGTATATCCAGATCGACACCATCTCGGTAATTCAGCGAAGCCACCATCATGTTTGTTGGACTCGGGTTCCGACCTATGAACCCAAGCATCTGCATCAACTGATTGCAGAAAAACGAGTCTTCGAATACTGGAGTCATGCCGCAGCTTTTTTGCCGATGCGGGATTACCGATTCAGTCTGCCTCGCAAAGAAGCCCTTCGCTCTGGAAAGAAAAAACATTGGCATGAGCGGGACCAGCAACTCCAACGATATGTGCTAGATCGGATAGCTGCAGAAGGTCCGCTTCAATCCCGGGACTTTGACAAAGGGGATCATGCGACTTCTGCATGGTGGGGATGGAAGCCAGCCAAGCGAGCCCTAGAACAATTGTTCATGGAAGGGCAACTCATGATTCAAGAGCGACGCAATTTTCAAAAGGTGTATGAGGTAACGGAGCGAGTCTTACCGGCAGAGATCGACACTCGTTTTCCAACTGATGCGGAAATGGCCCGACACCTGATCGCGGTATTTTTACAAGCTCATGGATTGGCCCAGGAGGCGGCATTCACCCACCTTCGCAAATCCTGGAAAAAAGTGGTGCGCAAGGAATTGAAAGAGATGGAGGAAGAAGGCTTGATTCAAGAAATCCGCATCGCAGAATCCGATCAGTCGGTTTGGGTATGGACGGAACATCTTGAGCAATTGCCGATCCGCAAAAAGCAAGCTTGGGTTCATTTGCTTTCGCCTTTTGATAATGTCGTCATTCAACGAGATCGCTTGTCGTTTTTGTTTGGCTTTGACTATTTGATCGAATGCTACGTTCCACGGCCAAAGCGGCAGTTTGGATATTTTAGTCTTCCGATCTTGTTTGGCGAAGAAATGGTTGGTAGAACCGATCTCAAAGCGGATCGCAAAAAACGAATCTTATTGGTTCAGCATCTCTGGCTGGAATCGCCCAGTGCTAAGGACGATTCCTTCATCTATCAGTTGAGCAAAAAGCTGTGGGAAATGGCGAGAGTACACGACTGCGATTCGATTCAAGTGAATCATATTCACCCGCCCGAGTTTAGAGAGGTCCTAGAAAAATCTCTTCAGGAAAACTAACTCGTACACCGAGCGTCAGGCTCCTTTGATTTTTCGGATGACATAGAGCAGAGAGCTTCCCTCTTTGGGATTGGCGCGTGCATTCAAAAAGGAGCGGAGTCCATTCCAAAACCCGCTGATCAAGCGAAGGCGCCCGTGAACATATTTCTCAGAAAGCAAACTCACATAAAACGCATCAAATGGCATCTGGCGAATTTCGGCAATTTCCAATCCATGCTGAGCCAGCAAGGGTTCCATGGCCGAAGGGCGAAAATGATAGAGATGTCGAGGGACATCGTAAGCGGCCCATTTCGCCTGGTACGTGCTTGCGTCCTTGGCGGGATAGTTCGGAACGGCTACCAGGAATCGACCAGTAGGTTGGAGGATCTTTTCAATTTGCTCCAAGTACTCATGAAGTCGGTGAACGTGTTCGAGTACATGCCACATGCTGACCACATCAAAAGAGGCTTCGGAAAATCCGAAGAGTTCTTCTGGCATCCCTACCGTTAATCCGTGTCGTTCGATTGCCATCGTTCTGGCGGTCGGATCTGGTTCCAATCCCTGCGTAGTCCAACCTGCAGATTTCATCGTCCCCAAAAAATCACCCGTCCCACAACCAATGTCCAAGATGCTTGCCTGTTCTGTTTGCACCAAACGACTGACCAATTTCTGTTTCCGCTGAAGGGTATAATTTCGAACGATTTGATACAGGCGATTGATCAAGCCTTTGTTGGTGTTCGAATGAGAAATGTATTCTTCCGCTTCATAGTACGGACCGATGTGTTGCTCATCTGGCACGTCTTGAGTAAACCGAAGTTGGCATTGATTGCAGTGCCAGATCTCATAAGACTCCGAACTTACCGTATG
>JBCCCJ010001164.1:0-2683 GCA_039033615.1 Bacteroidota bacterium | reverse complement strand
CCCTCGCGTTCATGTACCGGGAAGTCCTGGAGCGGCCCTACCGGGGGAAGTTCGCCAACGAGGATGGGCATGCGATGCGCTGGCCCTTCTGGCATCAGAGGCAAGTCCGTTTCTACATAGCAGGTTTTCTTGGTTTCAGCAATCACTCCCGCTTCCTGGATTTCCCGAATTTTCAGCGCCCTCATTTTGCCTCGGGTATCTCTGAAATTCAGTTTCGAACAAGTGCGGAGTTGCTCCAGATAGCCAGAAGCAATGGGCAAATGATCCAGGTCATCACTTGGTGGGGGCAATGGACTCAGCCACACCCGAGCAGGTTGGATGACCCGTCCCCTCACATCCCGCCTGGGTTTGAAACGACGGACTTTGGGTCCTGAGACGATTGGTCCCGTCCGAATTTTTGGTCCTGCCAAGTCCATCGCGACTTTGGGAAGCGGGATTTCCCCCTCTCCTTCTGCCCGCAGGTGAGCAATCATCTGACTCCAATGTGCTGCATCATCGTGGGCGCAATTGATTCGGGCCAGGTTCATCCCATGTTGTCGAAGTCCAAGGACCAAGTCCAGATTTTCTGCGGCTTCGCTTGGCATGGTTACCATGATCCGGGTATGTCTTCCTTCAGGAGCTGGTCCCAGCAAATCTTCGGCGTGGGTCCGCAGGAGTTTTTCCGCCTTTTTGATGGAAACCTCGACTGAGGGGAGTTGGGTCTTCCCTTTGGTTACCAAGCCTTCTAAATAGGCTTTCGCCGTTTCGAAGCTGGCCAGCAGGTGGGGACCGGAATGCGCCAATCTGGACATCCCCAAGCGTCTCAGCTTTTTTTGGAGGGATCGGAGATCTCGTTGGCGCAAACAGCCATAATGAACAGATTCCTTGCACTGTGTTGGTAATTGGGATGAATATTAGCAAACAAGTGCTCAAACGCTTGTTCCTGTTCCTTCGCTTCCTGGATGAATGCCTCCATTTCAGCGATCATCCCCTGGATTTTGGCAAGTTTTGCTTTCATATACCAGCTCCGTTTCCGATTCGAAAGCTACGGTTTTCCTCTGCTTTCCACCAATACTTCAGGAGGTAATTGGGGAGAAAATGCTTCCAAGGCCTGTATGAGCGAATCTTTTTGGGCAGGGTCAATGGAGAGCCACTGCACTTTGGCTTCTGCGCAGATGAAGTTTTTGGGAATTTCCCAGGTTTGCAAGGCTTGCCAGTTGCTCGGCAGGACCGGGGCCAACCAATTCGGATGTACCACCGCTAGCGTTAGCTTTCGCTGCTGGGTCAAGGTGTGAAGCTGATCTGCCTGATAGGCACCAGCTTTTTGCAATTCATACACTGCCTGGTCTCCAATCCCCAGCAGATCGGTCAATTGGATGTCGGTATAATAAGAGATCGCTCCAATGTCATTGGCAGCTACGCGCGCCTTTGGAAAATGCTGTTGCAGAAAACGAGCAGATTGAATTTGTTGGTGATAAATGTTTTGAACGGCAAGGGGATAATTGAGGGAGAAGTAGGCTGTCCGCATGACAAAGGGAAATAACAGCAGTCCCCAAATCAGCCATTTCATCAGCTGAGCAAAGACAAGCTTGCCAGGGGACCATGCCTTCCGGTCTTCCGAAAACCAAACAAATACGCCTATCGCAAGGAGATAGGCTTCGTACCTCAATCCTCCGACTTCCGCAAAACCGACGTGCGCCAGGGTAGTCAAGCTCCCCACCAAGGCCATGCATCCGGCTGTGGTGCGGACCTTCAATCCATGATGCCAGAGCGGCATCCACAGGCTGAAGAGCAACACCAGGAGAAAAGGGTGTTCATAGAGTCGTTGGGCAGCCGCCATGATCCACCCCAGCCAGCCGCCTACTCCGATGATGGGCGAATGTCCTTTGCCAAGAACAGACAAAGGAAGAAAGGTCCCCCCTTGAGAAACGGACCACAGCCCCAGGCCGAGGATGGGAAGCAAACCCGCAATCAGACAGCCTAGCCCAGCCTTGGGGCGTTTTTGTAACAAAAAGACGAACGAAAGGCTCCCTACCAAAAACATGCTCTCGTACCGAAATCCGGTGGACAGGGCGCACCAGAAAAACAATTTCCAGGGCACCGCCTCCTGTAGGTTGGTCTGCCTCATTTCTGCCAACAAGCCAAGTACCACCAAGACGTGCCACAGGTGTTCCATCCCAAACAATGCCAAGGTAGGGAGCGGAACCAGAACAATCATGGCGAGGGTCCCCCACAAGTGTTGGGAGGGAGCAAAAACCTTCGGTAGCCAGAGGAGGAGAATCGGCAGCAACAGGAGATTGAGCCACAGAGGCAAGCTGACCTGATCCCCGAATAAGGCCATGCCTCCGGTCATCAAAAGCGTGTACCAGGGAGAAGAAGAGCTGAATTGATGCTCTCCGGGAGAAAGGCCCCAGGAACCGGATTGGCTGAGGTTTTTTGCCAGACTCAGGTGAATGTAGGTATCATCCAGGGGATAGACGAGGGTGCTGTCTGCGTTGGTCCATCCGGCCCACCAAAGCAAGCCTACCCATAGGATCGTGATCCCCCAGGGAATTCCGTGCTGAAGGAAACGTTTTTGCCCTGCCTTCATGAATCAGGAGACAGAATCCTGCGACCCCATGCTCAATTCAACGGGGAGCCCCAGGTCTGATAAGAGCGTGGCTAACTCCCCGCTCCATTCCGGGATGTTGACATGATCTACGAT
>JBCCCJ010001163.1:0-2685 GCA_039033615.1 Bacteroidota bacterium | reverse complement strand
GGTCAAAACTGGTAGGCCAGCTCCGACATTGGTTTCGTAGAAAAACTTGACACTGTACAAATCAGCTAGCCGCTTCAGCTCCTGGTAGTCTTCAAAAGAGCCGGAAACCGCCACCTTATTCGGAGTAGAAATCGAGATGGCCGAGGAAAGAATGCCGGGGTAATGCGGGATGATTTCTTCGGTCGCGGTATTGTCCACAAAGACGCTATTGGGCAAGTTCAGCTCCTTCATGCGCTGCACAAAGCCTTCAAGATCGGAGGCTTCTTCGGAACTATCCAAGCGTTCCTTCCAGCCATCCAGGGCAATGCCGTCGGTATCGAACACCATCTTTTTGGTGTTGGCCAATGCGACCACTTGCACCTCTACGTACTGAGTTTCCTTCAGATATTCGGCGTTCTCCAGAATCTGTTTCAGCAAGGTGCCTCCTACCAGTCCGGTTCCTACCACGAAGAGGTTGAGGGTATAGTATTTGGACAGGAAAAAGACATCATGAACCGCAGTAAGGGCCTTGGCTTCGTCTTCTTTCCGAATCACCACCGAGATATTTCTTTCGGAAGACCCTTGGGCGGTGGCGATGATGTTGACCCCATTTTTCCCCAGGGCCTGGAACAATTTGCCCGAAATGCCCGGACGAGATTTCATGTTGTCGCCGATGGCTGCGATGACCGCTAGATCCTGTTCGATGTGGACGGGTTGGATCAATTTGGCTTGGATCTCCAGCGCAAATTCTTCCTCAATGGCGATTCTGGCAGTCTCTCCATCTTCTGGTCGGATGGCAAAGGAAATGGAGTGCTCAGAAGAGCCCTGGGTAATCAGGATGGCGTTGACCTTCTGATTCGCCAGAACATTGAACAAACGAGCGGCAATGCTGGACGCCCCAAACAAGCCGCTGCCTTCCAGGGTCAGGAGGGAAATCTCTCCGATAGAAGCGATCCCTTTGACCGTATGATCGTCCTTCTCTGGGTGGTCGCTGATGAGGGTGCCAGGCGCTTCGGGGCGAAAGGTATTTTTGATCCGGATGGGAATGCGTTTCTCCAACGCCGGAATGATGGTCGGTGGATAAATGACCCGTGCGCCGAAATGGGACATCTCCAGCGCCTCTTCATAGCTCATGGTCTCTACAGGAAACGCCTGACGCACCCGTCGGGGGTCAGCGGTCATGACTCCGTCCACATCCGTCCAGATTTGGATTTCCTCGGCATGCACCGCCGAACCAAAGATGGAAGCCGTATAGTCCGATCCGCCCCGTCCCAGGGTAGTCGTGATCCCATCGCGAGTGGAGGCAATGAATCCGGTGATGACCGAAAGGCTATCGGGATGATCCTCGAAATGTTTCAGAATATTGGCGGCCGTTTCTTCTGGATAAATTTTGGCCGAACCGTAATTGTGGTTCGTTTTGATCAGCTCTCTGGCGTTGACAAAGGTGGCATCCACCCCCATGCATTTCAGCACTTCGCTCAGAATGAAGGCAGAGGAACGCTCGCCAAAGCTCTGGATATAATCCATGGTCCGAGGGGTCAAATCCCGGGTCAGGTACAGGCCTTGCAACAAATTACCGAGTTCTTCCTGTCCGTCGATGATCTCTTGCAAAATGGCCGGATGGCGACTGTCGTCCGTGATCAATTCATTGACCACTTTGCGATGCTTGTTGGAGAAAAATTCCAGGATGCCTTTGTATTCCTGGCTTCCGGAAGCGGCGATACGGCTCATTTTGATGAGGAGGTCAGTCATGCCACCCATGGCCGAGACAACCACCGCAATGTGCTCGCCTTTATCTCGGTAGGATTGCAGGATTTCGGCTACGTGTTTGATGCGCTCTGGGCTCGCTACGGAGGAACCGCCAAACTTGAGGACTTTCATGTGGAGGTACTTGAAAATACGTTGATTGATTGAGGCGGTAAATATAGGGGAATTAGTTGACTGGTGAATGGGTTGGCTGGGGGATTTGTTAACTGGTGAATTAGTTGATTCGATGTAGCGTGGCTTCCCAAGCCACGTCTCTAGTTGTCAATTCGAGAATTAGTTGGTGATTCGGAAATTGACTGCTTTTTCAACTAAACACCCCTCCAAATGGAGAGGTGTCCCAAATGCCAACGCACGAGGCGTTCTCAACCGGCATATGTTTTCAAGGATCAGGGATCATGGTTCAAATTTCGTAGAAAAGCCCCCTTGTGCGGATGAAAGTGCGGATAGTGAAGGGGGTTGGGGGATGTGCAGGGTTCACGGATCAGGGTGCAGAGAGCAAGGATCATGGTTCATCACTTTCTGTCTGTCAGGCCCATCTTTGGGCCGCTCTGACTTCTGACCGCGCAAGCAATCTGACTTCTCCCTAAAAATCCAACTGAAAGCTGAACACCGGAATCAAGCCCGCTTGAAAGCGATTTTTCAATTCCCCAGATCCAGGTTCAAAAATCTGATCCCGCACATTGCTGCGGCCGGTAGCGTTTTGCACGTCCAAAGAAATCATGTAGGCCGTTTTCTCCAGGTTTTTGCGGAAGGCTACCCGCGCATCAATGCGGAAGTAGGTACCAATGCTTTCAGAGAAGGTCAGGGCCTGATTGGGTACATAGAATCCTGCATCTTTAGAGGCTTCCGAATCTCCAGGAGTGTAGCGCAAACCGCCATTCACCACGGAGCGAAGCCCCCATTGAAAGGTCGCAGTTTCTGGATCTCCAACGGGAACTT
>JBCCCJ010001162.1:0-2685 GCA_039033615.1 Bacteroidota bacterium | reverse complement strand
GTTCAGTTAGAGGTTTTTCAGCCGCGAAGATACAACCTAATCGGAATCAATGCCACGCCCCTCTTACTACTAGACATTTCTCGAATGAGCGTTGAATTGCTACTGACCAAGTACGACGTCGCCTTTCCCGCAAGCGGGATTTCGCAAGCTCAACGGACCGACTTTTTTGTCGGCAAAAAAGTCGGCAAAAAACCCCCCAAGCCCCATGCAACGCTCAATGCCGCCCCTGCACCTCGGGCTTCGTGGCCGACCCGCCGTTGTGGTGATGACTTCGTCCCTAAATCATAAGTGAGACTTTTGTCTAGTAGTATGGTCCAAGTTGTTTTTCTGAGCGTTACTTAGCTCCCCCATCAGACTTTCACTACCTCTTTCACCTTTTGCGGCACTTGCTTGACTCCTGTCCGTCGACTCATCCCCCAAAAGCTTTTTCCAAAGGAATACACCGTCAAACCTGAAACCAACATCAAGGCGGGCTCATAGATGATGCGAGGCAAAACAAAGCAGGCAATCAGGGTGGACATCAGGATCACCGCCACCAATTGGCCGAAGAAAGAGCGGGACTCCTTTTTTTCGGCGGGTTTGAAAAAGATGAGGGCCAATACGTAGGCATATCGAAGTAAGCCCAAGCCAAGTACCCAGATCCCGATTTTGCTGTGATGCCAAGCCAGTAAACCGAGACTCATCACAAAGAAGGCGTCGGTCTCTTTGTCTAGGTATTCTCCGAACAGGCTTTGGGTCTGATATTTTCGGGCGAGGTAGCCATCCAATCCATCGGTTACCAAGGTCAGCAAGGCCAGGCCTCCAATGACCAGATCAGGCCAGCTTTGGCCCACGGTCAGCAACAGGAATAAAAGTGAAAGCCGTGCGGCGGTTACCCAGTTCGCTGCGCCTCCCCAAGAGCTCTTGAGCTGCCATTCGATGCGAAGGCGATAGGCAAACATCCCAAAAGAAAGTCCTCCCAATGCCGCCAAAATGGTTGGTTCTCGCCAGATCAAATAGGCACTCACCGCGAGGAGCATAGCCCCAGCGTGTAAGCGGGACCAAGCGTCAATGCGGGATTGGAAGTGAGAAGCAAGGCTCATGAGAGGAAAAAGTTAAGCAGGAAACGCCAGGATGTCTTGATGGTTAACTCGGATTTGGAGCGAATGGTTGGCGGATTGAGCATTTCTTTCTGCTAACCAAACGGACAACTGCGCCTGCTGCGCTGCATCCAACCCCAATTCCGGGATGGCTTCGGCCATAAATCCCAGCAAATAGCGGTGCATCTCGGTATCCTTGGGACCAATTTCCCACTCACTCGGCGCTACCTGAACTTTGCCGCCCATTTCCTGCAATCCCTCGGCCATTTGCTTCGGACCGGTTGCGCCCATCGCCTCTCCAAACGCCTGGGGACGCTGCATGTGGGCTTCGTACAGCCCATTGATCTCTGCATCGTGGAGGATGGTCGGAGCAAAGGCCTGGCTTTCGTAATTGAGGGTGGTATAGAAAGGAATGCCTCGGGGCAAAATGTCCTGCATAAAGGCCGTGAATTGTGCTCGGGTGAACAA
Source organism: Bacteroidota bacterium (assembly GCA_039033615.1). Lineage (GTDB taxonomy): Bacteria > Bacteroidota > Bacteroidia > J057 > J057 > JBCCCJ01. Next base: position 1,138 of record JBCCCJ010001162.1, on the reverse strand, counting down.
ATCAAACACGGCATTGGCGAGAATCAGGTCCCGTCCGGCAAACCAGCCCTCGGCCCCAGCCGTGAGCAAGGAAGTCTCCACGGCCTGAATCCGCACTTCTTGTTGCCCTTTGGTGAAGGTCACCTCCTTGTCCGACCGATGGACGCGGTATCCCAAGGCCTGAGCTTGTTCGCTTCTTTCGGCGAGGGTGGCTTCTACTAGAAGGGGATCTTTTTCGATGAGGGTCCACGCCTGAGACGCAGGGATCAACGGCCACAGGTGGCGGACATTGGCCCCATTGCCTGCTCCTACATCGGTCAGATTGACCCACGTTTTGCCCTCCAAATAAGTCAGTACTTGCTGTTCCAGGGCCTGATTTCTGGCGCGGGCATCAAAAGGGAAACGGGTATTCAACCAATGGGTGGGATAGACTGCTTTGCGGCTCATGAACTCTCTGATAATGGGGCGCAAGATGCCACGGGGGGAGAAGAGATGCAAATGAGCCCTGTGCGGAGAGCAGCCCATAGCCAGGATGGGGGTACGTCAGATGTCACACATTCTCTGGTGATGTTGGCATAGATCGCAGTTGCTACGCGCCTGCTAACAAACTTCCCTCTTCGATTTGCTACCGAAATGCGCATCCCTCCGGGCTGCGATTGTCTGTTGACAAGGACTTGTGCTGAGCGCCTGTGCTGAGCGAAAGTCGAAGTAGGTCGAACCAACTCTCAAAAAAACGAAGCGCATGACGATTCGCAGATGGGTAGAAACCGCATGCCCTACAGAAAAAAGCAGGCGCATCGCGACTGTCATTTACTGGGATGTTCTTTTTCTTGTGACATCTGGCGTACACCCGCCAGGATCCTGTTTGGAAGGCCTGCTCGTCTGGAAGCCCTATTGGTTTTCCAAGCGCCTCGTCGTAATTTACGGCCCCGAGTTTGATTGCTAGCCCTGCCCCGAATGAAGGAATATTTGCGGATGATCAAGGAGGTCTTGATCGAAAATGGCTTCACCCAGGTAGCGGTAGATGCCGCCGAAATGGAGGCAGCCATTTTGGTCATCTCTTTTACCCTGCTGGGAAGTCTGATCACTGGACTTTGGAAGCTGGGCCAATGGTGGTGGCGTCGTCGGCAGCAACAACTCCTGAAGGCTGATTTGCATC
>JBCCCJ010001161.1:0-2686 GCA_039033615.1 Bacteroidota bacterium | reverse complement strand
CGGAAATCGAGCGCATCAGTCAGCAAATTGATGAACGCCTCAAGGACCCCTTTTCCTTTGAATCCTTGAAACTGCGGGCCAAAGCCCTCTTCAGTGGCGTTTCCTACGAAGAGTTGTTGCTGCAGAGCACTTCTCGTCCCAAAGTGGAGGAGCTGTTTGTCGTGCATGCGGAAACAGGCTTATTGCTGGGCAATTTTTCGCTCAACCAACTGATTCACCCAGACATGGTAGCGGGCATGCTGACTGGAATCAAATCCTTCATGGAGCATGCCTTTGAGCAGGAAAGTCAGGAGTTGCACACCATGGAATATGAACAGAACGAAATTCTGCTATTTTCCTTCCAGAATTTTTATGTAGCCGCCGTGGTGCAGGGCCAAGCCAGCGCCGTCTTCAAGCAGGGGCTTCAGAAGCACATCCACCTTTTTTGTGAACACAATCAAATGGTTCCGGAGGGAGATATTAGCCAAACCTTTCAAGTAGAATTGTCCACCAAGTTGAACGATCATTTTCACCAGTTCAATGAAAAGAATCAGTAAAAAAATAGCCATCCTGGGAAGCCATGCGGTGGGCAAGACCTCTCTCATCAGTCGCTTTGTAGAGAAGAAATTTCCAGAAAAATACCTGACCACCATCGGTCTCAAGGTGGATAAAAAAACGGTAGAAATTGAAGATCACATCATAGACATGGTGATCTGGGATATCGCTGGTCAGGAAGACATGTCCAAAATCCCTCCTTATTATCTCAATGGATGCAGTGGCTATATCTTTGTGGTAGATGTCTCGCGACCTGCGACCTATGAGCAATTGGGAACGCAAATCCCCATGCTGAAAAGCATGTTGCCCAACGCTGCTTATGTGATTGCCGCCAACAAAATGGACCTGATGTCAGAAGAGGAACTGACCACCCTGCTTGCCTCCTTCTCTGAACCGGCGGACATGGCCACCAGTGCCAAGACTGGAAACCAAGTAGATGAATTGTTCCTGCGATTGGGAGCCAAAATGCTGGAAAGCTGATGGATGTCTCCGCTTTGAAATATTCCGTTTTGGCCCCCATGGCCCAACTGATCGTCTTCACCCGCTCAGGGAAGATGGTAGATTCCTGTCATACCTTTTTGTCCATAGAGTCGATCCTCGGGGAATCCGTGTACGAACGCTACCCCATTCTACAGTCCTTGCAATCGGTCTTGGAACACTTAGAGGGGAATGATGGGCCGATTCACCTACCAGGAGTCGACTTCTCCTTCGAAGGTCGTTCGGGTTACTATGACTTTGAACTCTTTGCGCATCCTTCCGAAGCAGATTGGCTGGTATGGGTGTTGTTAGACAACAGCGCTTTGTACAAATATTTTCGGCCCATCCAGCAAGAGAGAAACGAATTACGAGCCCAACATGAAAGGGATCGCTAACGTCCTGTTGCCGTTCAGTTGGCTGTTCCAATTGGGAGTTCGACTCCGCAACCTTTTGTTCGATCGGGGGATCTGGCCGCAGTGGAAGGCCCCGGTACCGGTGATATCGGTAGGGAATTTGTCTACTGGCGGGACAGGAAAAACGCCAGTCAGTATCGCGTTGCTGCGTTATCTACAGGAAAAACATCCCAATCACATCCCTGCATATCTCAGCCGGGGATATGGGAGAAAAACCAATGGCTATGTGCTTCTTGAAGCAGGTGGGCAGGCGCAGATGTATGGCGACGAAGCCTGGCAGACTTTTCACAACTTTCCTGACCTTCCCATTGCCGTATGCGAAAATCGCAAATCAGGCATTCAACACTTGCTACTCGAAAGGGAACTGGATGTCTGCTTGTTGGATGACGCCTATCAACATCGCTGGGTAGATCGAGACCTCAACATCGTGGTGATCAGCATGCGTCGTCCGCCTTGGAAAGATGCCATGCTGCCTGCTGGAAGGCTCCGGGAACCCATGTCCCATTTGTCGCGGGCCGATCTCATGGTGCTGAATCACGCAACCGAGGCCGCCGAATTGTCAGACGCTTTGGTCCGACTAGCTCCCTTCAACACACCAGTAGCCGCCTGTTATCCCCGCTTTTCAGAATTGAGGTGGGTGCAGGGAAACGAGGCCCCAACCTCTCTGGAGAGCCTTCAGAACCGAAACGTTTGTTTGCTGGCAGGGATCGGAGATCCTGAAGCATTTGCCGATATGGTGGCCGCAACGGGGGCTAGGATCGTGGAGAAACGATTTTTGAGGGACCATCAAGCCTTTGCTGTCGAAGACCTCTTGGCCCCACAGGAGGAAGGGACGTGGGTGCTGACGAGTGGGAGAGGAAGGCTATGGAACGAGCTCACGGAAAAAGAATCCCGTCCCTTGTTTCATGCTTTTTTCTTCGCTGGCCCGAAACGATCTATCCAACGGCGACTTTCGAAACCTATGCGCAGATTTTCCAGAAATACGCGGGTCCTAATGGAAGGCTGCTCCTCCGGGCCTGCCACGAGCTCTTTGACGCTCTCCCTCTTTGCGCTCTTATACAGGTACGTACATGTGGTGAAGCCTTCTAGATCTTGTTGGAGATTCCAGATGTTCCGGCAGCATGGAACGTTTGCTGAGTCGTGCGTGCCTTGCCACGTCAAACCCTCCGCAGAACGCTCTCCTGAGGCGCCCAAAGGGACATCCCTCGTTTAGCGCCCATCGCAGTTTCAATTGAGTGGGCGTACCTTGTTTCGTGAAAATG
>JBCCCJ010001160.1:0-2688 GCA_039033615.1 Bacteroidota bacterium | reverse complement strand
TTGTCCTCGCCGCGCCAATTGGGTTGCCAATAGAGTTTGGTTTGGTGGGCACCGTCTTTGTCCTTGTCATTCATGACAACATTGAGGCGGAGAGTCTTCCAATTGCCGCCTTGTGCTGCCTCCAAAGCCGCTAATGGGATCGCAGCTTCCACGACATAGCCCGTTTCGGTAACCCGGCAGGCGGTCTGCGTGCCCTCAGGTAGGCGATTTTTGTTGAGGACATTGCCCTCGCCCTTGCCAGATTCACTGGGGCTGATGGCCAACATAGGCGCGCCGTACCCACTGTAGGCCGCACTTTTCACCACTGGCCCCATATGAAGCTGAAAACCAATTCCATCTATGGCATAAGGCGCATCTTGGTCATTGACTTCGATCTGATCATCCACTACTTCAGCAGCTAGATAAAGGAATTCCTCATCACAAATCAGGTCGAACGCAAAGCTGCCATCTTGATCTCCCTGGTGGGAAAAGGGATCAGCCTCCACGATGGGGGTCAGCTCCTGATACTGCAACAGGGGCCAATCCTTGAGTTTGCCATCAACTTTGGGGGATTTTTTGGTGGAAAACAGCGGGTACCAATTCTGAGGTCGAAAACGAATGCCTTGCTCCAAATGCAGTTCTGGTTGATTGGCGGGTAGATAGGTCCCGCTTGCCTGTAGTTCCATCACAGGCAATTGTCGCACCGGATAGGCTTGTTCTGTTTTGAGGGGAATGCGTACCTCTTTCACCGAATTGGGCGCCAAGGTATCTTCAAAGGCATCCATCGCGGCCCAGACCTGCACATTGGAGGGCAATTCCAATTGAATGGCCAAAGGCACATCGCTATCATTGATCAGTTTGATGGGGAGTTCGCCCCCGTTAAATTCCAAGCCTTCCAGCAAAATGGGGGACACTTCCCAAGGCATTCGGCCCATCAGAGGGCGGGTAAAATCGTAGCGTTCCTTGGTGTTGACATCCTCATCCCAGATGCCTTCCAACAGCAAATTTGCCATGATGGGCCCTTCTTCCGTCATGGTGATCCACACCACGTGGTCAAATTCGCCAAACTGCGGACCTCGCATCCCACTGCCGCCTCCCGTCGTCGCCAGCACAAAGTATTTTCCATTGTTCTGGGTGTATTTGACGTAGCGATGGCGGTGTCCCGCAAAAACGGTGTGCTTGCGTTCTCCCAAACGGGCGGCGATTTCTGGCCATTTGCCGTTGTCTTCTTGATCCCAGAGGGGTTGATGCAAAAACACCATGGTCCATGTGACGTCGGCGTTCTCCTCCAACACTTTCTCTATATATGCCAACTGAGGTTCGTCGATGTAGCCGCGACCCGCTCCCCGCATCCGTTCCTCGCTGTTCAGGCAGAGAAAGAGTACGTCTTCATACACGAAATGGTAGTAATCGCGTCCGAAGCGCTCCTTCCATTTTTTGGCCATGACTTCATTGATGTAGTCATGATTGCCCGGCACATAGAAGAAAGGCATCTGCAATTGGTCAATGAAGCCGACAAACTCATCCCACTCGCGGTCGATCTGGGCCTCATCTGAAGTATAGCCTTGGATCAAATCCCCCACACTCATCACAAATTCCGGTTGGAGCAGATTTAGCTTATCCACCGCCACTGGAAATACGCCCGGTCGCAATCCCCCTGTCCGATCCGTGACGATGGCGAACTGGAAGGAACCGGGTTGCCGATTGACTTCTAGGTGGTTCCAGGGATTGACGCCCTCCTCAGCTTCAATGAGGATGCGAGGGGTCTGGGCGAAAAGTGGCAAGGCAAATAGGGCCAATAGCAGGATACAGATAGAGCGTTGCATAGCAGATAGGGTTTGCTTGCAAAGATGGGGGATTTAGATGAACTGATTGTTACGAAATCAGAGAAAAGAAATCGCCCGCAGCTGTGATTCAACTGCGGGCGGTTGTTTGCCTTGGGTTGAGATTATGCTAGCGCACCAGCACCTTCTCCTGATACAATCTCTTCTGACTCAAGTGATCCACCAATTCCAGCACATAGATCCCAGCAGATACTTCTGGCAGGAAGGTCTGAATCCGCTGTCCGGTGTCAACTGGCCCTTGCCAGAGCTCGATTCTGCGACCATCCAGACCAATGAGACGCAGGCTGGCGGAGGCGGTTTCGGGGGTGGTTGCATCGGCTTCTAGCCAGAATTTGCCGCCGGAATGGAGAGGATTGGGATAGAGGGTAAAGGAGGGTGGGAGATCATCTGTTGCCGCCAGCCGCAGCGGTGGAGCAACGCCGTCGCGCACGGATTTGCAGGTGCGCAGAGGAAGCTCTACAAAGTAGAGGTCCTGGTCTGGAAAGCGATTAAGGTGGGATTGGAAGAAAAATTTGTCTCCATTTCTGCTAAAGAAAGCTTCAGGTTGATATTTAAAATCTTTATTTATAATTCTGTGATGCAAAATCCTACGTGGAATAGGGTCTGATATGTCCAAACTTAACTCGATAATCTCTCCGTAGTATCTATGCCAAGTGTTTACTGTATCTGGACTTACTGGTTTACTTGCAAGTAATGCTCTGAAAGGATAGCTTGACAAACCTGTAAAATTCGTAAATAGTGAGCTCTGGGATACTTGAACATTATTTGCTATACTATATTGATCTCCACTAAATGCTGCATTTGCTGTAGTATCCCAAGCCAATATTCGGGAATCGTAAGCCCTATGTCGCAATTCACCTCCACT
>JBCCCJ010001159.1:0-2689 GCA_039033615.1 Bacteroidota bacterium | reverse complement strand
ATGGCACGATCCAAAGGACTTGTGGACAAGCAGGATCTTCAGCGATTCGATCAGTTGTATCGACGCTTGCCTGACCTCATCGAGTCAGAACCCCCAGCGTTGTTGCATGGAGATCTGTGGGGCGGCAATCTGATGACTGATCTTTCTGGCTCTCCGGTATTGATTGATCCGGCGGTCTATTATGGGCATCGAGAAGTGGAATTGGCCTTCATGACTTTATTTGATCGCCAACCGCCCGCTTTCTATGAGGCCTATGAAGAGGTGTATCCGCTGGCCTCTGACTGGGAAAGCCGCATCCAACTGTATTTGCTCTATCCCCTGCTGGCGCACGTGAATCTATTTGGGACTGGATATGTTGGCTCCCTCAGAAGTGCGTTACAACCTTATGTATGAGACCAAGTGCCAAGCATCCTGGGAGGCATTCCCAAAAGTCCTGTTGAACCAAGAAGGCTCAACAGGACTGATGCAGGTTCTTGCTCCGGGTCAGTGGATCAGAACCGAGAAAGGAAGAAAGCACTAGATTCCCAGCGCTTGACCACCACCGACCTGAACGGTCTCCGCAGTGATGAAGGCCGCATCTTTGCTTGCCAGAAACGAAACCACCCCAGCCACATCGTCTGGTTGACCTAGTCGTCCCAGCATGATGTTGTTCGCCCAGGAAGCAAAGACTTCGGGCTTGGTGGATTTGATTTGCTGGTGAAAGGGGGTATCAATGGTGCCTGGTGAGACTGCGTTTACCCTGATGCCATACTCCGCCAGATCTTTGGCCATGGCCCTGGTAATGGTATGGACGCCAGCTTTTGAAGTCCCATAGATGCCTGCACCAGGTCCCCCGGCATTCCAAGCCGCATTGGAGGTGTAGTTGATGATGGTGGGATGCTCTCCTTTTTTGAGGAAGGGAATGGCCGCTCGGGAGGCGAAGAACACAGAATCCAGGTTCAGGGCCATGACAAAGCGATAAAATTCGGTTGTCATTTCCTCGAATCGGGACCGTCCTCCCAAGCCTCCGGCATTGTTGATTAGGGCATCAATTCGGCCATACTTTTCCCCGATTTGGGTGATGTTGGTGGTTACCTCTTCCTCTTTGGTAACATCGAATCCGCAATATTCTGCGTCGATCCCTTCTGCAGTCAGTTCTGCCACTCTTTTGGCTCCTTCTTCGTGCTCAATCCCGTTTAGGACCACGGTGAATCCATCTTTCCCCAATCTTTTGGCTACTGCGAAGCCAATGCCGCCTGTGGCGCCTGTTACGATAGCTAGTCTAAGTCTATTATTGCTCATTGTTAACCTGTATTGATGTCAAAATCTCTTTGATCTAAAATAATCCTGCCTGCTACTTCTGCTTCAAGGGTTGAATGTTGGGACATAGCACCCAAACGCTCGCCATGGCAATCAAGGCCAAGGCTGCGCCGATGATGAAAGCAGGTGTATAGTTGCCCCCAGCGGTCAATCGGGGGATGAGATACGTCAAGCCTGCCACGGCCAATTTTGCAGCCATTCCTGCAAGTCCCGCGAGGGTGCCAACTGTTTTCTTCCCAAACAAATCACTGGGCAGGGTTTGCACATTTCCGATGGCAGTCTGAAAGCCAAACAAAATCACGGCCATGATCAAGACGGCAATCACTGGAGCCGCGGGATTGGCCATGGCCAATAAAGCCGGCAGCATGATTGCACAGCCCAGGGTAATCACCAGCTTTCGGGTTTTGTCAACGGACCATCCCTTTTTGATGCGGTCCTGGGCCAATAGGCCCCCAAACCAGGCACCGAGCATGGCCCCAACATAGGGAACCCAGCCATAAATGGCGATGGTTTTTACGTCCATCCCATAGACCTCTGAGAGATAAATGGGGATCCAGAAAACAAACAACCACCAGATGGGATCTATCACGGCAGAGGCGATGATTACCCCCCAACTTTCTTTATGTCCCAGCATCTGGAATATGGTCGGATTATAGGCTTCCGGGTCGTCTCCGGTCTCGTCATCCGTATCGCTCTCCGACTGACCGCTCAGAATATACTGCCGTTCTTCCTCGGTCAACCAAGGATGCGATTGGGGAGGTGCTTTGACAAAGATCATCCAGGGAATCAACCACAACAATCCGGTTATGCCTACGACAATGAAGATGGCCTGCCAATTGAAATAAATGGTCAAGAGCCCAATGAGCGGAATGGCGATGATCCCCCCGATTGCCGCGCCAGAATTGAAGAGGCCCTGGGCAAAGGCTCGCTCTGTGGTCGGAAACCATTCGGCATTGCTCTTGGTCGCGCCAGGCCAGTTGCCTGCTTCTGCTACTCCCAGGATCCCCCGGAAAATGCTGAAGCTCACAACTCCGCGAGCAAAGGCATGGAGGGCTGTGGCAATGGACCAAACCCCGATGGACAAGGCAAACCCAATTCGGGTGCCCAGCCAATCAAAAATTTTCCCAAAGATGGCTTGGCCGAAGGCGTAGGAAAACACGAAAACGATAGAAATCCAAGAATAGAATTCCTTGCGCTCATTGGCCGTGTTGTCTGGGAATAACTCGACGGACATTTCTGGCCAGAGTACTCCCAGGGCTTGTCGATCGATGTAGTTGATGACGGTGGCTAATGCGATTAAGCCGATGATCCACCACCTGAGTCCTTTGATTTTTCTCATGCGTTCAGGATTCAGTATTGGGTATGTATGATAAAACTAAATGGGATTGAT
>JBCCCJ010001158.1:0-2690 GCA_039033615.1 Bacteroidota bacterium | reverse complement strand
GCTTGCATCACCCATCGGTTCACAGCTACTGCTCCAACCAAACAACAGGGGTTGCTTCCCGGTTCATCAGCGCCCAACCTCCAGTTTTCTGGTCAGGTACACGTACAAGCGCAGCACAGCAATCTCCCCAATCCTTTTTCTCAATTGCCGGCCTCCTTTGCCAGAATCTCAGCTCAGCCTCAACTCAGCCTCTGGGGCATTCCCCTTCAAAGTCAGGTCTTTTGGTCCACCGAACAACGTCAACTCAATTATGACTTGAACTTGGTCAGCCTGAACCTCAATCATCACCAACTGATGGAAACCCTCAAGGAGCGACTCCTTGCGCAACTGGAGGAAGAGCTATCAGGACGAGGACCCCGCGATTCTAGTTTGTGGTACCGGTTGATGGCGGTTCGGGACGCGGATTATCAAGAAGCCTTGGCAGACCTGGACCCGCGTACCCGCCAGTTGATAGATTCTTCCTATCAGCACCTCTTCCAAACCGAAGAGAAACTGCGTCGGATGAAGCAAATGTTGGAACATCCACAATTGGCAGATGTGGAAGAAGTCTGGCAAGAACAACTGGCCACTCATCAGGTCACGGATTCTGTTCAGCAGCGTGCGTTTGAAGATTCTCTGCAATTCCATCATCCAGATCAGTATGCAAGTTGGATGCGTCTGAAAGGCAGCTATCACCAATTGCAGAAACTCCGTCAAAAAGTGACGGAATTGGAAGCTCAGGGAAAGCGATTGGGTTCCTTTGCTCGCTTTCGCCAAAAGGCTCAGGAGTTGGAGCGTTTGCGGACTGCATCTCCGGAGGAATTGCTGCGTAAGCCTGAGAACCTGCGGCAGGTTGGGCAGTTCGGCAAAGGGCTAGGCTTTCTGACCCAACTCACCTCCTTCGGAATCGGCAATGTCGTTCCCAATCAATCCCCCTTGAGTTTACAAGGCATTGCCTTGAATGGCTTACAACTGGGCTGGCAGGGGGAGCGTTGGTACAGCGAAGTCGCAGCAGGGAAAGTGCGATCTGGTCCCTGGCAGTTGTTGGACACCACCCAGCAATCTACTTCTACTGCCTGGCTAGCGGCAGTGCGTGTCGGAAAAGGAGCTCCTTCCCACACCCATCTTCACGCCCTCCTCCAAAGTTCTTGGGAGATGGGCGCCAATGCCATGGGGCGGAGTCAGCAACTGGCTGGTCTTTCGGCCCAAGCCCTCCTCTGGCGGGACCGATGGCGAATTCAGGGCCAATTCATGCATTCCCGCTGGGAAAATGAAACCCCTACGACCAGCTATACCCCAGATTCTCTTCCCTTATGGGGCAGTTGGGGGGCCATTCCTACCTCTCGCATCGGATCTGCCTGGTCTGTAGAGAGTGAGCTGCGCCTGTTCCAAGGCAAGACCCAGTTATTTGGCAAATGGATGGAGGTGCCAGAGAACTACTACTCCCCCGGCGCTCCCTTGCTCATTCGAGGACAAGATGCCTTTGAAGTGAGGTTGCGCCAACAATTGTTTGCCTCCCGTTTGGAGATCAGTGCCTTTGGTCGGAAAAATCGCAATGAATTATTGCCCGTGGTTCCTACGGCTACTTCCGCGGTATCTATGGGGGTAGATGCTTCCCTTCGCTTACCCAAGTTGCCCTTTTTGCAGCTGACCTATGCCCCTTTTTACCAAGAGCAAGTGGTCCAGGATACCCTCAATCTCACGGGCTACCAGCAGTCTTTGCTGAATGCCGTTTCTGGTTATCACGCACAAATCGGCAAATTGAGTTCGAATACCCATCTGATCTATTCCCTGCAATGGGGCGGCAACCAACAACCGGAAGCAGGATTCATGGCCCATCTCCTGTCTTTCAATCAGTCTTTTCAATGGCCCTCTTCCTTTGCCATTCAAACCACCGCCACTTACGTACATGCAGATTATAGCCTGGCCTTGAATGAAACGCTGCAGTGGGAAACCAATGTAAGCGGCACCTTGTTTCGCCGTTGGAACCATACCTTAGGAGCCACCTTGCAACAACAAGCCAAACAACCCGCCAGATTCGGTGGCTATTGGCAACAACGGATTCAATTGATGCAGTCTCTTTCTCTCGACCTGCTCCTTCGCTACAATCCCCTCACGACGCTAGCTGGCCTTCCCCTGAACCGCGAAGAACGCCTCGCTCAAATGGGGGTTACGTATCAGTGGTGAGGAGAAAAATAGAAAAGTCTGACGATGCAACTTTCGAAGGAAAAAGAGGCAAAAGATCGTCTTTTGACGGCAAGCTCATTCCCGCTAAACTTGGGGATAGAGATGAACCCAACAAAACTCATCCTTCCTCCAGTCAAATTTTCTGTGTATGCGTTCCCTGTTGCCACACATTTCTAGTAACATCCTCATTCATAATCGGTTTTCCCCCATGGGGTATCCTTCCGAACCCAATGACCGCACTGGGAATGGGAAAGGCATTCGAGCTGATTCGGAAGCTCTCATTGAATACCTAATCTCACAATGTCCTAATTACAGCAATATCAGCTCTTGGGGACTTAACAATCGTGCCTCCTACAAAGATGAAACAAAGAATCCCAAGGAAGAAGAGGCACCGACTCCAGGAGGCCTGCCAACTCGCAATATCCTATTGATTGTTGGGGAACCAGGAGTCGGAAAAACTCATTTCTTAACCAGGCTGGAACAACGAGCTAAGCATAAAGAAAAAAAGACTGAGCATCAACATG
>JBCCCJ010001157.1:0-2690 GCA_039033615.1 Bacteroidota bacterium | reverse complement strand
GGCCTAGCCAATGGCATGTACCGCCTGGTAGTGGATGGAGTAGCTGGTGAACCTATGTATTGGTTGGGCGAAGCGGCACCTCGCGATCTGCTCGGCATGATCGAGTTATGGGTCCATCCAGATCTTTCTCCTGGTGATTATGGCATGGTGGAAGCGGTGGATGAGGGGACGGCTTTGCGACCCAAAACCTACGTGGCGAGAATCAAAAACCGAGCGACCCGCTGGTATTACCACTATCGGGAAGATCACGAACTTGCTCCGGCTACCCTTTCGGCCAATGGCTTTGAATGGATAGATGAGCGAGCCATCGTCACCGCTCTCCCTGCGGGTTTGCTCGCAGATCCGCCCCCCTTTGAACCGGATGGCAACCAAGCTGTCCCCAGTCCTGAACCCGGTCGGATTCGGGCAGAATATGACAGTAACCAACTCGTAAGTAACTTATTTTCAGATATCTATCTTTAATCTTAGACTTTCCACCTCTATTCAATCGTTATGGCAACCTATAAAACTCCCGGTGTATTTGTAGAAGAAATTTCGAAGTTTCCGCCTTCTGTAGCTGCGGTCGAAACCGCGATTCCCGCCTTCATTGGGTACACCAAGCAAGCCAAGGTAGGAGCAGAAGATTTTCATGCCGATTCAGACAACCTGATCATTCGCCCGATTCGGATCACTTCGCTCCTGGAGTATGAGACTTTCTTCGGGAATACGGAGCAAGAGGCCGCGGGAGCCATCACTGTGCGCATCGAAGATACCACAGATGGAGATCCTGATAATCCAACGGTAGTCGCCCGTAAGGTCAGCGCCATCAACAGCGCTCCTTCAGCCCACAATTTATACTACGCCATGCAGGCTTTCTATGCCAATGGTGGCGGTCCTTGCTACATCGTCTCAGTAGGGCAAATCGCGGCTGCTGGAGGAAATATCCTACCTGCTGATTTGACCAGTGGACTTCAGGCGGTAGCGAAAGAAGACGAAGTAACCTTGATCAACTTTCCGGAAAGTGGTGCCCTAAGCGACAGTGATTATGCTGGCTTGATGAGCGCTGCCTTAGATCAGTGTGGGTTGTTACAAGATCGCTTTGCCGTCATGGATCTCAAACTAGCTCCTACGTCGCTCTCGATTCGGGATGATGCCACCACCTTTCGGGGCCTATCCCTTCCGCTGGACAACCTCAAATATGGCGCTTGTTATGCGCCTCACGTAGAAACCATCTTCAACTACCTGTATGATCCCGCCCAAGTAGCGGTTGAGCGGAGTGTAGATGGGGCAGATTTTGCCACAGAAGGGAATATGGCTGCATTCAATCCAGATGGTGGAGGCACCCCCGATGGCGTACAATATGCCCAAATGCAACTGGTCATAGATGCCATTCCTTTGGTTCTCCCATCGAGTCCACTGGTGTTGGGACAATATGCCAAGACCGACAACACGCGTGGGGTCTGGAAAGCTCCGGCCAACGTAGCCTTAGCTGGGGTTGTCAAGCCTACCCTCAAGATCACCAATGCCGAGCAGAGTGGGCTGAATGTGGACACTTCCGGCAAATCCATCAACGCCATCCGAAGTTTTGCAGGCAAGGGGACCCTGGTATGGGGCGCTCGTACCCTGGCAGGTAATGACAACGAGTGGCGATACGTTCCTGTGCGACGCTTCTTCAACTTTGCCGAGGAGTCCATCAAAAAGGCCACCGAAGCCTTTGTATTTGAACCTAATGACGCCAATACCTGGGTCAAAGTTCGGGCCATGATCGAAAACTTCTTGCTATTACAGTGGCGGGCCGGAGCCTTGCAGGGAGCCAAGCCCGAGCAAGCTTTTTACGTGCGGGTAGCCTTGGGAGAAACCATGACCGCCCTCGACATCCTCGAAGGTCGCATGATCGTGGAGATCGGCATGGCAGTGGTTCGTCCAGCAGAATTCATCATCCTCCGCTTCTCTCACAAAATGGCAGAAGCCTGATCTCGTTCTCCCTATTTCTTTGAATTTCATTCCTAATCCCGAAACGTTATGGCAGATTATCCCTTACCAAAGTTTCATTTCCAGGTCGAGTGGGGTGGTACCCAAATCGGATTTACCGAAATCTCTGGCTTGGACGTAGAGACCGAACCCATCGAGTATCGGCACGGAGCCAGTCCAGAATACCACAAAACCAAGATGCCGGGCATGCAGAAATATGCCAATCTCACCTTGAAGCGAGGCACTTTCGCCAGTGATAATGAGTACTACGACTGGTGGAATACCGTGGCCCTCAATACCATCGAGCGGCGCGACGTCACCATCAGTTTGCTCAACGAAAATCACGAACCCGTGGTCGTTTGGAAAGTCAAGAACGCCTGGCCAACCAAGGTGCAATCCACCGATCTCAAAGCCGACGGCAACGAGGTAGCAATTGAATCCATGGAGTTGGTGCACGAAGGGCTGACGGTCCAAAATGATTGAGTATGGCTGATACCTATTATCCCCCGGTCAGTTTCTATTTCGTGGTCTCTTTCACTGGAGAGGGACTGGATGGAGAAACCGCCGAAACCCAATTTCGCAGCGTAAGTGGGCTCAGTGTGGAATTTCAAACGGAAGCCCTCAAAGAGGGAGGACAAAACCGATTTGAACACCAACTGCCAACCCGAACCCGCTACACGCCATTGGTGCTCAAACGGGGGGTATTGCTAGGGTCCAAGCTGATTGAATGGGTCATGGAT
>JBCCCJ010001156.1:0-2690 GCA_039033615.1 Bacteroidota bacterium | reverse complement strand
TCGTCCCTACGTTCATCACTTCTGGTAGGCTAGTACACAAAAGGAATCAATGCCTTGACCCGGCGGCGATACGCTCGGTATTCGTCCCCAAACTCCGCGATCAATTTTTGCTCCTCCCAGTGAATCCCCACCACCAAATATCCCAAGCTCACCCCTACAAAAATCAGGTGCGGTAGGCTAGGGGAGTAGCTTAGATAGGCCAACAAGATCAGGGTAGCCCCACTATACAGCGGATGCCGCACCCATTGATGAACCCCATCTTGCGCCAGTTCATGACTTGAAGGTGCAAGAATAGGACGAATGCCCATAAAGGCCCCCAAATCATATTGACGCAAGCCCAGGAAGGCCACCCAAGCTCCTGCAAGGAATAAGCTACCAGCCAAGCCCATCATCCAATTGGGAGATTCCCACAAGACTTGAGCATTGAGCTGACGTTGAAAAAGCCAGACCGCCGCAAAGCTCAGGATGGCCATCCCGTTATATCCCAATCGGTACCAAAGGAAGTGCTTGCCTAGGCGTAGGTGAAACCAATCTTTGACCGGTTGGCTGGCAAGGAAGCTGTGCAAGCCATAATAAACGACCCATAAGCAGAAACATGCGATCATGGTCCAAAGTAAAAAGAACCATTTGATTCGCAAATTTTCCCTTTGTCTGGTGTCTGACAGGTAGGAAAAAGGGGAATTGTGTTACTTGCGGCATGAATACAGCGCAGCCTCGGGTAGATGTGATCATTCCAGCCTTCAACGAGGCGGATGCAATCGGCAATGTGGTGGGGGATATCCCGGCAGGATTGGTGCGAGAGGTGATTGTGGTCAGCAATGGCTCCACCGATGCGACAGAAGCCAAAGCTGCTGAGGCAGGCGCGACGGTATTGCGGGAAGAGCGCAAAGGCTACGGCTCTGCTTGTTTGAAAGGGATGGCCTATATCGCAGCCAAACCCAAAGCCGATCAACCAGACATCGTGGTGTTTTTGGACGGAGACTACTCTGATTATCCGGGAGAAATGACCGATCTGATTGCTCCGGTCGTGGAGAAAGACATGGACTTGGTAATTGGTTCGAGGGAATTGGGAGACCGGGAGCGAGGCGCCATGATGCCTCAACAAATCTTTGGAAACTGGTTGGCGACAACCTTGATCCGATGGTTATATGGGGTTCGATTCACGGATTTAGGTCCCTTTCGCGCGGTGAAATACGAAAGTCTATTAGCCATAGACATGCAGGATACCACCTTTGGCTGGACCGTAGAGATGCAGGTTAAAGCCGCCAAACTCAACCTGAATTGCACCGAAGTGCCAGTCGATTATCGGCAGCGCATCGGGGTTTCCAAAGTCACTGGCACCATCAAGGGCAGCATCATGGCTGGCTACAAAATCCTCTGGACCATCTTCAAGCTCTTATAACCGAATGAAAGCCTTCGAAGTTGTAAGGTTGGATACTAGCCCTGAAACACAGAAATTTGCGGTCTGATTAACATTGTCCCCTATGGTTATCATGAAAATTTTGGAAGTCCTTGTCATTGGAGTGTATCTCCTGGCCTTGATTTCCATTTTCTTATACAGCCTGGGACAACTGCACCTGGTAATCACTTTTCTTCGCCACCGCAAGCACGAGCAAATGTTGCCCCCGCTAGAAGGGGACGAGGATCTGCCGTTTGTAACCATCCAACTCCCGATCTACAACGAGTTGTATGTAGTTGAGCGTTTGTTGGACAACATCGCGGCTCTGGATTATCCCAAAAATCGCTACGAGGTCCAACTGCTGGACGATTCGACGGATGAGACCGTGGAAGTCGCGGCCAAAAAGGTCGCAGAGTTGCAGGCAAAAGGACTCGATATCACGCAAGTGCGCCGCCCCGATCGGGTGGGGTTTAAGGCTGGAGCTCTGGGCTACGGACTGGAGTTCGCTAAAGGAGACTTTGTCGCCATTTTTGATGCGGATTTCCTACCCAAGCCGAACTATCTCCGGGCGACCATGGCTCACTTTACCGATGACAACATTGGCGTGGTGCAGGCTCGTTGGGAGCACATCAACCGGGACTATTCTCTCTTCACCCAAGCCCAGGCGTTTCATCTGGATGCACATTTTACCATCGAACAATTCAGTCGGGGACAAGAAGGTTTGTACCTCAATTTCAATGGCACAGCGGGGGTCTGGCGAAAGGCATGCATCATCGACGCAGGCGGCTGGGAAGCGGATACCTTGACCGAGGATCTAGACCTGAGCTATCGCGCCCAAATCAAAGGCTGGCGGTTTCGGTATGTGGATGAAATTGGTGCTCCCGCGGAGTTGCCTGTAGAAATGGGCGCCATCAAATCTCAGCAGTATCGCTGGATGAAAGGAGGGGCCGAAGTGGCTCGCAAAATGCTCTGGAAGGTGTGGCGTTCCGATGCGCCTTTGATCCGCAAAATCCACGGCAGTCTGCACTTGCCGCCGGCGCGTTGCAAAGCGCATCAATTGTGGAAAGCGATTTTCCGCGACTCCACGAACCGATCAGCAAACGTTATCGTCGCGACTCAATAGCGGAGTAGCGATGCAAATTGGCGTATTGAAAGAGACGTTTCCTGGCGAGAATCGCGTCGCGATCACGCCAGCTTCGATGAAAACGCTCAAGCGTTTGAATCTCGATCTCGTTGTCGAAAGCGGTGCTGGCGTTGCGTCCGGGATTTCCGACGCCGACTACACCGAAGC
>JBCCCJ010001155.1:0-2691 GCA_039033615.1 Bacteroidota bacterium | reverse complement strand
CTAGCCGCCCCAGCACCTCGGACGCAGTTTATTCCGGGGAAACCGGAATGGCCAACCCGCCCTTGTGGTGATGACTGCGTCCCTAAATCATAGGTGAGACTTTTGTCTAGTAGTATGAAATGATTGTATAAAACTGAAGCGAGGTAGCGATTCGCACTTCGGTAGAAGCAATGATTGGTTTATATTTCTCGCAGGCGCGGAGCGACTGCCACCTACTACTCAACCAATCTGAATCATGCTACGAACCCTGCTTCTCATTCTCCCTGGCACCTTCCTGCTAGGACTCCTTTCTTGCCAGCCCCCTTCTCCCCCACTCGATCTCGAAGAAATCAGTGTCACAGAATTGCAGGCCGCTTATCGATCCGGGGAATGGACTTCTGTACAGGTAATCCAATGGTATCTCGATCGAATTGAGCGGCTAGACCCGGAGGTGAATTCTCTTATTGAGCTCAATCCAAATGCGCTGGAAGAAGCCCGAAAACTGGACGAAGCCTTGGCTGCCGGAAAGGTCGTCGGTGCTTTGCATGGCGTCCCGGTCATCTTAAAAGACAACATCGACGCCGAGGGAATGACCACCACCGCTGGCTCTCGCTTTTTGCTGGGAAACGATGGCCGACCAGACGCTCCCTTGACTCGACAATTGAAGGATCAAGGAGCCCTCATTCTCGCCAAAGCCAATCTCAGTGAATGGGCAAATTTCCGGGCGAGTTTCTCCTCTAGTGGCTGGAGTGGGGTCGGTGGACAAACGAACAATCCTTATGACTTGACCCGCAACCCTTGTGGGTCGAGCGCGGGGACCGGAGCCGCCATCTCTGCCAATTTCGGCATCATCGGCATCGGTACCGAAACCAATGGCTCTATTGTTTGTCCCTCCAATCATAACGGCTTGGTCGGGGTGAAACCAACCGTAGGTCTGATCAGTCGAAGTGGCATCGTGCCCATTTCCTTTACCCAAGACACGCCCGGTCCTATGACCCGAACGGTCCAAGATGCGGCGATTTGCCTGTCCATCCTCACCGCAGCCGATGCAAATGATCCCAAAACCCTGCAAGCGGATCGGAAGATCGAGAAGAGCTACGCAGACTTTTTGCAAACCGGCCAACTTCAAGGAAAACGCCTGGGCTGGTACACCAACAGCAGAGGACGGCACCAAGGGGTGGACAGTCTGATGACCGCAGCCATTCGTTTCTTTGAGGCGCAGGGAGCAGAGATCATTGAGATCGATCGGATTCTTCCCCGCGAGGCACGCTCTGCTTCCTATCAGTTGATGCTCTACGAATTCAAGACAGGTCTAGCGGCCTATATCGATCCCACCCAAGCTCCCGATTCGGTTATGCAGCAATTGATCCGCTTCAACCGAGAAGATTCCGTGGAGCTGCGCTACTTCGACCAATCCATCATCGAAGCTGCCGCCGCCAAGGGAGATCTAAATGATCCTGCCTACCTAGAAGCACTCGAAACCGCTCGTAGCGCCAGCCAGGAGGCAGGCATCGACCGGGTGATGGACGAGCATCAATTGGATGCCATAGTAGCTCCCACGGGCGGTCCCGCCTGGAAGACCGATCTCGTCAATGGAGACAACTTTGGCTTGGGAAGTTCCTCTCCCGCCGCCATCTCCGGCTATCCAAATATTACCGTGCCGATGGGGATGGTACATGGGCTTCCCGTCGGCCTGTCCATCTTTGGCCGAAAATGGTCCGAGGGGCCGCTGCTACATCTGGCGTATGAATTTGAGCAGGGGACGATGCATCGGCGGGCGCCACAATTTCTTCGACCATAAAAAAAGCCGCCCCCAATTGGGAGCGGCTGAAAAATCCACTTTTGGTGGAAGCTTAGTTTTGTTTGATCACCCGAATAACGCGCTCGGATTGCCCCACTTGAATTCGCATCACATACACCCCATCCGGCAGCTTGTCCTCCAACATCATCGTGAAGTTGGCTTCTGAGAAGTTGCGTTGCAGCACTTGCTGTCCCACCGCGTTGTAGAGCCCAACCTTTACGTCTGCAACTGGACTCGCCAGACCATCGATCCGCACATCCAGGTGATTCTGGAAAGGATTCGGGAATACAGCGATGTCCAACCCACCTGGCTTGCGCAAGCGAGGAGTAGTCCCTTCAAATACCAGGAAGGAAACGGCCTCGGTGGAGTGGCGACGTTCGGTAGAATTCACTTGATCTTCGTCGATCAAGAGATTTAGGCTGGAAGGCGTTACGGCATTGGGGCCAAAGAGAATGGGCCATCCGCCATCCAAGGCATCCATGCCTGCGCCCATGCTCACGATGGCGACCTCAGGATTGGTCAGGCCATTGATGGGGTATGGGAAGCCATTGGCATTGTTTTCCAATCCTTTTACGTTGTCCGCGCCTACCCCTGCGTCGAAGGCAATGCTGTTCAATAGCCCATTGCCTTGCTCTACGACTACGTAGCCGATGGTTTCATTGGCCCGGGTCGTGTTGGGATCTTCACCGACGTTTTTGCCAGCGTTGAAGTTTCCAGCATTCGGAGAAGCACCACGGCTATTTCCATTCGCCCAGAATACCGACCAATTCGGATCGTTGTAGCTCATCACTTGCCCCAGCACAATGGGGGTCGTATAGCTTTGCTGATAGCTGCGGGCTTCGCTGATCCAGTTGCCTTCTCCAGCAGTCAAGCTACTGTTGAAGGTACCAGCTTCTAACTGGACGCCGTCG
>JBCCCJ010001154.1:0-2693 GCA_039033615.1 Bacteroidota bacterium | reverse complement strand
TCTTGATGCGGTATGTACAGATTCTACGCTAACCTTTACGAATAGGACCATACCAGGGGATTCATCAAATTCGATTTCATATACCTGGGAGTTTGGAAATGGATCTTCCAGTACCGAGGAAGCCCCAAGCTTTGCATATCCGTCCTCAGACGCAGATACCACTTATGATGTGATTTTAACTGCAAGGGAATTCATCGTGGATGAATCATTGGTTTGCGAAAATTCTACCACAAGAGAGGTAACCGTCTACCCCAAACCCATCGCTGATTTCACGGTAGATGATTCTGTGAAATGCTTCACGGACCCGTTTATCCTGACTGCTGATACTTCTGGTGGTCCAACCGCGATTGATAGCTTGGTTTGGACCAATGGTATTGGAGGCATCCAGGAAAACGGAGATGTGTTTACCAGCTTTTACGAAGATTTCACTCAAGGCACCAGCTTTCCTGTTTCCTTAACCGTGTTTGATGAAAACGGTTGTGGAGATATCAAGGAACAGGTACTCGAGGTCGATATTTCTGGCCCCAGCATCAAAGACGTGCCTTATCTCTTCGGGCCAGATATCCTCATGTCTCGGGATGATTCTGCTGGAGCCTATCAGTGGTATCACAGTCCAGACACCTCTGGTCAGACGGGTTTTCTGTTGGTTCCTGAAGAGGACAAAGGCAACGAGCAATTTTTCTGCATCACGGAAGCCTATCAAGGGCATATCTTTTATGTGGGAACAAGGCTCAGCCCAGACGCAAAATGTGAGACCGTAAGCGATACCATCAACGTGCCTCCGGGCCGCTTTGGTCAACCAATCGGCAGACTTGGCTTGCCCCTCGGCATCACCATTTCGCCCAATCCCAACCAAGGGAAATTCCAGATGGAGGTCCTCCATCCGGTCATAGGGACGGCGCAGATTCGCATCTTGAATATGGCGGGGCAAGCGATCTATCAGCGCATCGACACCAAGGAGAGCAGCTTGCAGCGCTGGGACCTCAACGTTCCGAATTTGGCCGAAGGCATGTATCTGCTGGAGGTGCAATTGGAAGGGCTGCGGTTCGTGGAGAAAATGCTGGTCCGATGAACAGAGATCAAGGTTCACAGCCAAGGCTGTCCCCCTTGAGAGGGGGCGTAGGGGGAGGAATAGATTCATCTAGGTAAAACCTTCACGAGCCCTTCCTAGTCCCCTTTCAGCAATCAGCGCATCATGTTTCATCATCGCTTCCATTTTTAATCATCCATAGACATGTCTCGAATCAACATATATTCTCTTCTATTGGGCCTCAGTTGCTGCCTACTTCCAGGTTGGCTTTCGGCTCAAAGTCAAATCGAGCCCTTTTTTCGGCTGGGCAATACCAGCTTTGGGCTGGATGAGTTTGCCGGCATGACCAATACGGGCGCCTTTGGCAGTCAAATCGGCGCCCATTACCTGCACGGCATCAACGGCAAGTTGCAATTGGGCACGGGCCTGAGCATCAACTCTTATGGGGCCACGCTGTTTGCGTCCGATGTGTCCGAGACCTATGCTGCCAGCCTTGCGGCTCCCTATGCGTGGGAGTACAGCCGCACCGCTACGGGAAGTCGGGTGGATGAGCGCATCCGCCTGAGCAGCCTCCAGATCCCGATCTTTGTGAACTACTTCTTCGGAGATGGCACCTTGCGCCCTTATGCCCGCTTGGGGGTGGGACTGAATGTGCCCTTGTCTGCGACCTATCAAATCCAAAACGAAGCCGCAAGCACGGTGAGCTATTCCGGTATCGGCAGTTTTCCCAGAGAAAATCCTGCCGATGGGACCTTTACCGCAGAAATTTTCGGCCTAGTCAAGGAAGAAAGTGGCCAGACCCTGGTGGATTTTGACTCTGATCGTAGCCTTTTGCGGGGTCCTCAAGACCTGGAAGTCAATTCGACCTTCTTCTCTTTGATGGCGACCCTCGGGGCTCAATATCAAATTAATGATCGCCTCAACGCTAGTTTCGGCCTGCATGTCAATCAGAACACCAATGTCTCTGGCTACAATGCTGCTGTATACAATTTTTCTACCACGGGGGGGCAATACACCTCTCTCCTGGGGAGAAGCGAACAGGCCAGCACGCGATTCATTGGCGTACATGCGGGCTTGGCCATCAACCTAGAGAAGCCTCCCTGCACCGAAGAAATCATTCCGATTAGGTGGAAACAGTTGGAAGCCAATCGTCGGCAGCCCAATCGGCCTGATCCAGAGTTTGCGACCATCGCGCGGGAGGTGCTTCCCAACCTGAATTTTCAGCCCAATCGCTGGAACATTCGCTATGATCCCATCAGTGGAGGCATCGTCTACTGTGTCGATATGGGGCCGATCAGCGAGATCACGGTGAACATGAAACGAGATCCCTACCTCCGGCTAGACCCTTTTGCTTCTGGTACCAAAGGGGAAAATTTTGAGGTATTGCTGGCCATGGAAAGCCGCAAGGACGTGGTGATCCAACTCCGCGATGCTGATACTGGCAACCCCATTCAGGACGCTCCCTATGTGTTGAGTATGGGATCGATTCCGGTCATGCGAGCCAACTCAGGCAAGGTCGAGGGAAGTGGGCAGACTGGCGTCTCAGTTCGACATCTTCCGGCTGCTGTCCTTCTACTACAGCAGTGTCGGCGGATTCATGAACCAGGCGAGATTTGGTGAAGTTGTGCCGATCGGGTCATTGCGCAGGGAGGACCTTGATCGC
>JBCCCJ010001153.1:0-2697 GCA_039033615.1 Bacteroidota bacterium | reverse complement strand
TTTCGAACAAAGTGTAGACCCCGGAAATCCGGTGCTTAGCTTCGCGACCGATTTTGGATACGTGAGCTGCCCGGTCAATCAGTACAATCAGTTGTGGGGAAAGATCTCCATTCTGAGTACCCCTGAGGCCTGTTATCCCAATTGGAATGGATATGACCACACCTTTGGAGATAGCACTGGTCGGATGTTGATGGTGGATTTTCCAGCGAACAATACCATTGGATTTCAAGACATCTGGGGCCAAACAGTGAACGTTCAGGCAGGAGCAACCTATTGCTTCGGGGCCTGGTACCGCAACCTGAATGTCGGCCAGACCGCTCCTGAGCCAAGTTTCCGCTACGTAATTGATGGAAACCTGGTCGGCATCTCCCCTGACTTACCTGCCAATGGCGCCTGGGAATACTTTGCCTTCACCTATACCGTACCGGTTGGTGTGAGCACCCTCAACTTGTCCATCCAGAACGCGACCTTTGGTGGTGGCGGCAATGATCTGGCGATTGATGACATAGAGTTTCGGGAAATACCGGCGGCTGGTCAGCATCCCACCGCTATGGATGACGAAGTGTATCACCCTGCTGGTATTGGCAGCTTTCCCATCTTCATCCTCGCCAACGATATGCCTGCAGCCCCCGGTGGCAACATTGATCCAGACAACCTGCATCTGTTGAGTACGCCGAGTCCTATGGAGGGCAGCATCACCCTCGATGCGACTGGTATGGTTCAAGTAACTCCTTATCCTGGCTTCATCGGCTCCAGTTCTTTTGCCTATGAGATTTGTGATAGCAGTGGTTGCTGTAGCCAAGCCATCGTGCGGATCAATCTCGACCAAATCCTCCCAGTGAGCATCGAAGCGTTTCACGCTTTTTGGAAAGAGGATCAAAGTCACCTCAGTTGGTTCACCAGCGGAGAGGCAAACTTAGCCGGATTTGAAGTGGAGCGTTCGGTGGATCAACAGACCTATGAAGCGATTGGAAGCCTGGAAGCCGGAGCTACTGCCCATCTCCCCGGATATTATCGCTTCGAAGATGTAACTGCCGCTCAGCTAGGAGCAGAGGTGATCTATTATCGCATCAAAGAAATCCAGACTGATGGTCAGACGGCCTACAGTTCTTTGGCAGAAGTGCGTCCAGAACCTACTCAAGAGGTGATTCAGGCAGTATATCCCAACCCAGTCGTGGATCAGGTGCTCAACCTGGAGTATCACAACTTGAATGGAGAGCCCATCCGATTGGAAATGTACTCCTTGGACGGTCACCTACTGCGGAAGCAACTGCTGGTACCTCAGGCGTATTGGAACCACGAGAAAATAGATGTGGCGGATTTTGCAACAGGCATTTATCTGCTCCGTCTGTCCAACAGCGCTTTTCAGCAGCAACACCGGATCACCATCCTTCCCTGATGCTGCGGTTCAAACATGTGAAGCGAAATCGCTTCAACTCAATCGAATCAACAATTCTTTTCGGTTTGTTTGTCTGCCACCCCTCCGGGGGTGGTTTTTTTGTAAGTTGGCGTACCAAATTCCTCCCCATGTACCCACAGCTTGCCCATGTATTGGCACAATTGGAAGCCCAGGCCGATCCTGAACGCGCCAAGGGCATGGCGGCGTACATGAAGCATCGTTTCTCCTATTTCGGCGTTCAAGCTCCGGTACGAAACGCCATCCAGCGATCCGTCCTCCAAGCTCATCCTTTGCCTGGGAAATTGGTTCCTTGGGATTTGGTGGAAGCAATGTGGGAACACCCGCATCGGGAGGTACAATATGTAGCCATCGACTGGCTCATTCGTTTTCGCAAACAAGCGCCCGAAGGATATCTCGCAGCCTATGAGACGCTATTGATTCAAAAAGCCTGGTGGGATAGCGTAGATATGATCGCCAGCAATCTCATGGGGCATGAACTCAAGCAAGATGCTATCCTGGCGCAAAACAAGGCCTGGGAATGGATGCATAGCGATCATCTATGGCTCCAAAGAACGGCCCTCTTATTTCAACTCAAGTACAAACACCTGACTGATTGGGACTTATTGCAAGCCCTGATTCACCACTGCAAAGGTTCCGAAGAGTTCTTCCTTCGTAAGGCTATCGGCTGGGCGTTGCGGGAGTATTCCAAACAGAAACCGACCATAGTTGCAGCCTTCATTGCGGCCACAGAGCTCTCAGGGCTTTCGATCCGGGAAGGCATGAAGTGGATCAAAAAGAATCGGTCATAGGTACGATACTTTCCGACAAATTCTGAGAACATAAATCACCTTACCCTCAAGGTTAAATCAGCCTATCCTGATCGGTAGGCGGTCATTTCTATCCGTATACATGGATACAAACAGCTACTCAACCTTAATAATCAAGACCAACAAAACCAGCCATCATGGACAGAACTAAGAAGCAGAAAAACCAGCAGTACCACCGATAACAAATAGTAGGCGAGACTGATAAAGACTAACCTTTTCGCTTACTCGTGGGGTCTCACCACTCGTTGGTGGGGCCTTCTTGGGGTGGATTGGGAATTGGGGAATTGGTGAAAAGCTCCTTAATGTCGAACCGATGAATGACGAACATCGAAGGATGATCGGATGTGCCGATGGCGAGATTCCTGCTCTCGCGCGTTTGAAACGCGTGAGGAGTGAGGGATAGAGTTTGTAACTCGCTGGGAGCAACTGTACCCTTTCCGCGCTGCCCACATTCTCCCCTTCTTCAGCCTC
>JBCCCJ010001152.1:0-2698 GCA_039033615.1 Bacteroidota bacterium | reverse complement strand
CAGCCACGCTGCCCGACGCCAGCCACACTCTGGAATTGCCCAGCCTGGATGCAGATGACTAAGATGAGCGGCAGACACGGCCGCATGCCAGCCTGGTGGGTGTGGTGGGTGCACACAAAAAATAACGACAATCCGCCACCCAGCCTGCCTACCCAGCCGCTGGGCCGTGAGGCTGAGGTGCACTGGTGCAGGGGACGACGAGCTAGACGGAGTAGACGGAGGCGCCTATAGGTCAGCCCCAAGCCAGCCAGCCGGCGTCCTGTGGGTCCTGGCCAACAACTGACCAAAGTGAAGAGTGAGGCGGAGCGCCAGCAGCGCATTGGCCTCCTATGGACATGGAGTCAGCCAAAGGTTGCGGGATCGAGTCTGCCCTGTCAGCTGTGCAGTTTGTAATTTTTTTTTTTTTTTCTTTTTCGTTGGTCCCCCCGGCTGGGCAGCAGCGGATGATGGTCCAACAGTCGCCAGCAGCCCCACACGACCGACTGATGCTGAGCCCAAGCCCAGGCTCTGCACCACGCCAGCCACGCTGCCCGACGCCAGCCACACTCTGGACCTTGGTCCAGCCTCCATCCAGGGCCGTTTTGATGAGGTAGATCTTGGCCGAAGGCGTGTTTGCCGCGAGCGTCTCAACAGGCGAATATTGAATGCTTCTGGTGGTGCAGGCCAGCAAACTGAGGCATAGAATCGGAAGAAAAAGGGTGGGTTTCATGGCAAGCAGACCAAGAATGGGTTTCCAGCCTGCATGACGAAGAGAGGAGAAGTAATTCATGGCAAAGGGAATGAGAGAGAGAATAAGGTAGGGATTTCCTCGCAGATTGGAAAAGGAGGAAGGTATATGCCCAGGCCAAAAGTATCTACGACATTTCGGAATACTCAGGATCGTCGGCTATATGGGCGTACCTATGGCATGCCACCCCTATGGGAGGTAACACATGAGCTACCCACATTTCGGTCCCTACAGGACCATTGCCCTCGACAAGTTCTCTTTGGTACCACCAAGCGTCTCGCTAGAGACGAATATGTGGGTAACAACTGAAGTCGATCCGAGGATCAGGCGTGCCGTAGGTACGCCAAGGGGAAGCAGTGTCCCCCTCATTCCCTCCTTGCAAACCATGCAATATCCCATACTTGAAGATGCTTTCGCTCTGATGATTCTAGAGAACGGCTGGGCTTTTTCCCCGGTATCCAAGCGGTCAATCTCCTGTTTCGTTTTCATTAAGGGCGCTTTTGTGCTATGTTTAGACCCATAACTACTAACAATTTTCCTTCGTCATGAAGCTTGTGAACCTCTCTACTACGCTGGTATTGCTTTCCCTTCTTCTCTTTGCCTGCAACGCTCCCGCTCCCGAACAAAACACGGAGCAGCCAAGCGCAGAGATCTCCCAAACCGAAATCCGCGAGACCGAAGAGGGCTATCGGTTATTTGTGAACGGAGAACCCTTCTACATCAAGGGGGCAGGTCTGGAATTTGGGGATATCCCATCTCTGGCCAAACATGGCGCGAATGCCTTCCGCACCTGGCGTACTGACAATGGGCAACGTTCCGGCAAAGAAGTCCTGGATGAAGCCCACGAATACGGCCTCAAAGTCGCCATGGGCATCGACGTGGGACGGGAGCGTCTGGGATTTGACTATGACGACAAAGCGGCGGTTGCAGCACAATTGGCGCGCATCAAAGGCGAGGTCATGGCCCTGAAAGACCACCCTGCCCTCATCATCTGGGGCATCGGCAACGAATTGAATCACCACTCAGAAAACCCCAAGGTTTGGGACGCAGTGAACGAGATCTCTCAAATGATCCATGAGATTGATCCGAATCACATCACCACCACTTCTTTGGCGGGGATGAACAAAGAATATGTAGATCTGGTGCTGGAACGAGCGCCTGATTTGGACGTCCTGAGCGTGCAGATGTACGCCGAGATCGAAATTCTGCCACAACGCATCGAAGAGTCGGGCTATGAAGGCCCATTGTTGGTGACCGAGTGGGGCGCTACTGGTTATTGGGAAGTGGGGACCACCGAATGGGGCGCACCCCTGGAAAACAACAGCTCCGTCAAAGCTGATTTTTACCTCAGCCGCTACAACAAAGCGATCAAATCTCAGTCGGAGCAAATCATCGGCTCTTTTGTCTTCTTATGGGGGCAAAAGCAGGAGCGTACGCCGACTTGGTTTGGGATGTTCATGCCCGACGGCAGCGAAACCGAATCCATCGACGCCATGCACTACGCCTGGAATGACGAGTGGCCCGCCAATCGGACCCCCCGCCTGAATGACTTCAGCCTCGAAGGACAACGCGCCCCAGATAACATCAAGCTCCAAGCCGGCCAATCCTATGGAGCCATAGCCGACGTTACCGATCCCGACAGCGACGAACTGGCCTATGTCTGGACCATCATGCGCGAAAGCACCACCAATGCCACCGGCGGCGACGCCGAAGAAGTGCCAGAAGCCATCGCTGGTCTATTCAGCCCCGATGCGGCTACAGAGGCTACTTTTACCGCACCAACTGAGCCTGGCGCCTATCGCCTCTTCCTCGAAGTACGAGACGGGAATCGGCATAGTGCGCATGCGAATATCCCGTTTTTGGTGGAGTAGGGGGGGAGGGGACACTCCTATGGCCGCACCTGATAGGAAATCTCAACGATGGTTGCCTGATACCTTTTTGAATCTGCTGGTCCGTCATTCCATGTGCGAT
>JBCCCJ010001151.1:0-2698 GCA_039033615.1 Bacteroidota bacterium | reverse complement strand
CGATGCCTTTGCAAGCGGAGAAGGGGTGGTGTATCCAGACATCAAAACTAACTACACGAGCTTGTCCCAGGAAAATGTTGCGGTCCAGGAAAACATTGATCTCGTCTTCTACTATGATGCAGCTGCCAGAAGAACCACCCTTGCTGCTCCTGCTTCCGGGAGACTAGGACTGGAGTTGAGCGTAGAGAATGCCACGCTGTTCAAAAAGCTCCCAGAGCTGAACGACCTGAACTTCGAAGAAGTAACTCCGGCTTCTCTCATCGAACTGACGGCAGATGCCTCCCTCCTTTCCGAAGGCTCGCTACAAGTGGATAATTTTGTAGTGGGCGACGTGATCGCTTTCCTCACTGATTTGAACGCGGTGTATTCCCTCAAAACCGGCTTGCTCAAGGTTACGGGCTTGCACCCAGCCTCCGTGGATAGATATCCGGGCCTTTCTTATGTGTTAGAATGTGACATCATTGTCCAGCAATAGCCTTATGAAAAAACCAATTCAACACGTGCCGCAGGCTACTCTTTCGGTTTTCCTCCTCCTGAGTTTGCTGCTAGGGGCGATTCCTGACCTTTGGGCACAGAGTGGCTATCGACTGGCGGAGCAGGATTCCCTCGCTCTGGTGGCTTTTTATTGGGCGACAGATGGACCCAACTGGTCCTCCAATCAACCTGGATTCAGCATCAACGACCTCTCTTCGGAGTGGCAAATCACCTATGACGGGCAATTCAATCCCTGGTTCACCGGACCCGCCAAAGATTGGTTTGGGGTGCGAGTGGAAAAAAGGCCCATTGCCAATTCCAATGATTCTACCTACCGGGTGACCTGGCTGTGGCCGGTGATCGGTCGGCGGACAGATGGCCAAAACCTCCTGAACGGCTATGTCCCCAGGGAAGTGGGCTTGATGACGGCCCTGAATCATTTCCGAATCAATGGCAACGATGGATTCACGGATGAATTGATGCCGGATGAGTTGTACCATCCCAGCCTGGAGCATCTGGACTTGGAGTCCTGCTGGTTTGGCGGGGGATTGTCAGATGAATTCCGCAGGTGTACCAGCATCAAAAAAATCAATACTCGCTACAACAGTTTTGATTATATGCCCAATTGGGACTTCCTCGATGAGGATGCCCTGCGCGCCATGCAAGGCACCCAATGGCTGTACAATTCCCGACTGTCCTACGCCATCCTGGAGCAGGTCATTGACTACTTCTATACCATTTCCCCCAATATCAAGGAGTTTCAGATCGAAATGCGGGACATGTTTGAGGTAGGAGACGAACGAGAAATTGTCGCCTCGGTGGGTTCGGCGGTGGACATTGTCTGTGAGGACGCCGGAAACCAAAGTAGTTTCATTACCTATCAATGGTTCAAAAATGGACTGAGCATGTTTGGCAGGACGGATAAAACGCTCTCCTTTCCTTCGCTATCGGCCTCTGACTATGGGGTGTATACCGTCCGGATTAGCAATGACTACGTAAAAGCCTATGATCAAAATACCAGCTATGGAGAGGTATTCACCAAAGAAATTCACCTGGTAGCAGATCCCGCTGCCCCGGTCATAGAGCGAGCGGTCAGCGCCTATAACGGCCAAGCCATCGACCTATACCTTTCCAAGCCAATGGCCACTGGGATACTGTCAGGCTATCAGGATCTGTCTGTCTTGGTGAACAATGGGAACAACATCGCAATTACTTCCGCAGAAGTCCTGGGTCGAATCGATCGATTGGTTCGCATCCAACTCGCTTCTCCTGTTGCGGCGGGTGACACCCTCGCCTTGTCCCTGAATACGACAGGGAACATCGAAGATGCCAACGGAGGCATTCTTCAGGCATTTTCATCCCTTGCGGTAGAAAACAGAGTAAGAGTAGCTCCCCAACTGATCAGTTCGGCGACAACTCTCGACGGGAGTGGTATCGAACTGTACTTTGATCAATACCTATCAGAAGAGTCTCTGAATGGGGCGAGTTTTCTGGTCGAAGGAGACAGCAACACCTACCAGGTGAATACGATTAACTTGGTCGCTGGGGAACTGGATCCACACATTTCCAAAACCATCCTGCTCAGCCTGACGGAATCTGTCGTAGATAGCAACGAGCAACTATATACCCAATACCTATCTGGAAACCTCTATGGGCTGTATGCCGGGACAGTCGTTCCCACGGATACACTTCCGGTATTGAACCAGGTTTCAACGGACCGCATTCCGGTAACCTTGATTTTTGAGGATGGCAGTGAAGCCCTGGAAAATCTGTACCTCCTGCCTTCCTGGAAGCCCTTTGCTTTTCAGATGTTTGATGACGGTACGCATTCAGACGCGGTTGCCAATGATCATATCTGGACTTACTCCACCTTGCTCGCCAAAGATGAGTATTCCTGGGATGTGTTGGAGCGGGAGGAAATCATGGCCTTCGATACTGTAGAAACCATAGATCCGATTACCGGGGTAGTTACCATTACCTTGAATCCCATCATCATCAACGATGATTCGTTGCTGAGTGGAGAGTTCCTGCTGAATTTTTCGACCGGGGAGACCGGAGTGACCGGGGACACCGTTTATGGGATTCAGAACCGGGATGTGATTTTCCACCTGAGGACGACAGCCGCCGCTTCTGAGGTGTATTTGATGGGGATAGACGGAGATTGGTCAGTTGGTCGCTTGATGGATGAGGTGACTCCCGGCACCTTGTATGCCGATACGCTCTT
>JBCCCJ010001150.1:0-2699 GCA_039033615.1 Bacteroidota bacterium | reverse complement strand
TGCCTTTGACGCCATAGACATCGCCTGCGGCAATCGGGTGGAGAGATGTGATGTTGCGTGGGTGACCTTCGGCCATGAACGAGCCCACTCCTTATCAACAACCTGCATGGTTCAACTCCGCCAAATTCATCGACTTGGAGTATCAAGTCTACGGAACGGTGAATGCCCATCCACAAGCGCACGAGGCTCAGCTCTATTGGCAACATCCTACGCAGCACAAAGCCATTCGGCTGGTCTATCACAAAGATTCCAAAAAGATCCTCGGCTTCAATCTCATGGGAGTTCGCTTCCGACAAGACGCTTGTCTGGGCTGGATAGAAGCAGAAGCCCATGTCGAAACGGTCTTGGCTCAGTTGAATCGAGCGAATTTCGACCCGGAATTTTACGCTCAGTATGAAAGCGAACTCATCCGAATTTATCAGGAACAACATCCCGACCGCCCAGCCATCGAAGCAGAAAAGCACTCGGTCAAAGGGCTAGTTCGCAGCATTGGCTTGCTTGCGATCGTAGCCGTTGCAGTGATCGCTCTCGGCTTCATTTTCTCTGGCAATGCCGGACCCATCATTCGCGGCATCGGTGGCTTTGTGCTGACCGTAGCGCTCATCCGGGGCATCGAATTTCTCTATCAGGGCTTTTCCAAGGGCTTTGGGCAATTGAGTTATCGCTGATTGGTCTCGCTTCCCGTCTCCCGCGTCTCGCTTCCTTTTTCCTCTCGATTCAACCTCCTTTCTCATGAAATATATCAAGTCAGTCGGCTTAACGCTCTTCCTCTCCGCTTTGGCGCTGTTTCTGATGATCTTGCTGCCGACCCGCTATCAAATCAATGGCGATTCCCTTTCCCGCATTGAAACCCTGCTGAACCAAAATCTGGGGAGCAAGTCTTATACCCCGGCTCTGATGGAACAGTTGCGGCAGTATGATGGGCAGGATTTGGGGAATAAGTTCGCCTTTATCCCCCAACTCAATCGAATCATCACCGCGACCAATGACGCCATCGCAGCGCCCTACCAAATTGATGAGGCGACCATCACCCAGTATCTGGAAACTGCGGCCAGTCAGGAAGGGGGTTCCATCCAGATGACCGAGGCCTCCCGCACCCAAGCCAATGAACTGCTACCAGAGGCCATGCGCCAGACCGTTTCGGATTACACTGGCTGGTTGATTGGTCGGACTTATGAGGACCAAGGCGCTTTTCAGGCGCAGGCTGGCGATGGCGTCCGCAACGCGATCAATGGCTTCATTTCCAATCAGCAAATCTCTGATGGCGATCTGTCCGACCTCAAGTACAACGTCGTCAAAGGCGCCTCTACGGGACTCTTTTGGGATCATCCCTTTACCTTCTTTTTGCTGATTCTGGTCATGGGCACCCTGGGAGGTCTGATTTATGTCTATCCCGCCTTTTTCGATGGCTTTCCTGGCATCAAGCACAATGGCATCTACCACAGTTCAGCCACCTCGCGGGGATTGATTGGCATCCTGGCGGGGGCATTTTTGATTGGGTTCTACATTTTGCTCTACTTCAATTATCACCTGATTGCAGAGTGGATCGCGATCTTCGATCCAGTGGCAAGAGCCTTGCGAGGCCCGGAAGCAGCGGCGGATCGTTGGTTCATGTATGGCACGCTCTACACCCTTTCGGTGATTGTGATGGGCATTCGGATGTTTGCCAAATACCGCCACAGCCGCTACCATCAGGTGCGTACGGCCTCGGTGATCTTTTTCCAGACGGGATTTGCCTTCCTCATTCCCGAAATCCTGGCCTTTTTGAATGCGCCCGCCATGGATTTGAAAAATGCCTGGCCCCTGAATTATTCCTTTTTCTTCGACTATAACCTCAACAATCACCTGGCCTCTGGCACTTTCGGTATTTGGATGATCGGTTGGGGCATTGCTCTGACTGCTATTGGGGTGCCGCTCTTCACCTATTTCTATGGCAAACGCTGGTATTGCTCCTGGGTCTGTGGATGTGGCGGCTTGGCCGAAACCTTGGGAGATCCCTATCGGCAACTCTCAGACAAATCCCTCAAATCCTGGCAGATCGAACGCTGGTTGATTCATGGAGTGCTGGTCTTTGCGGTCATCATGACGGCACTCGTGGTGTACACCTTCTTCAAAGGCGAGAGTACCGTCTTGGGCTTGAATAGCTACAGCGTTCGCTCCTATTATGGGTTTCTGATTGGTTCCATCTTCGCTGGGGTCATTGGTACAGGTTTTTATCCCTTGATGGGAAATCGGGTGTGGTGTCGCTTTGGCTGTCCGCTGGCTGCCTACCTCGGTTTGGTGCAACGCTTCAAGTCTCGCTTCCGCATCACCACCAATGGCGGTCAGTGCATTTCTTGTGGCAATTGCTCTACCTATTGTGAAATGGGGATTGACGTTCGAGCCTATGCCCAGCGCGGCCAAAACATCGTCCGTTCCTCCTGTGTAGGATGTGGCGTTTGTGCTGCAGTTTGTCCTCGTGGTGTCCTCTCTTTGGAGAACATGGACAACACCGACAGCAGCCGGATGGATGATGTTCGATACTAAGAAGATCGCTTCGCTGACAGAGGTCAGAGCACTTCGTTGTCAGACCGTTGTACTGTATCCGTCCAGCGAACCCCCTCTTGCGTCAGTCTGCTGCTTGGTTGATCTTTGGGAAAAAAGTAGGCTATGGCAAAGAATCAATCAAACGGAGTTCGTCGGGATTCGGCAGAGATGTT
>JBCCCJ010001149.1:0-2699 GCA_039033615.1 Bacteroidota bacterium | reverse complement strand
GTACCACATGAGTTTTTTCCAATGCCAGTAATTGTATATGGCAATTGTGTAACAAAAGGCTGGCAAACATAATTGGAGTCATTCTCTACTTGATACGCATGTTTGAACACACTGGGATACCCGTCTTCTTTAAAATAATACTCCAACCCACTATTATCCCCCCAATCAATACAAATGGTGTCCAAGTTGGCAAGTTTAGTTGAATCTACATTGGGAACAATGTATACCGTATCTCCTTCACAAACATTGGGCGGCGACCAAGGACAAGTAATGGGATCCAAACAAAAAGCAATGTCAAATTCGGGATTACTCTGGTAGAAAAAGGTACCGCACCAATCATCCTGGCAACCGGTTGTTGGGTCCGTAACAGTTACACAAAACTCAGTCGCTCCAAACTCAAAATTCCAATTAAACTCTGACACCCCGACTCCCGAGATGGTATCAATGATGGATCCTTGATAGGTAAACGTCCATTCGTATATGTAATTGGAATTATAATCACCAATCTCCAAACACAAAGGGAAGGTAGTCCCAGCCGTACCATTACATTGCCGCCAGATATTCTCCCCAATCGTATCAGGACCTATCCCAATCGCACAACTAAAAATGAAAGGTTCAATGACCACTTCAGGTGGCCCCACGACCTCCAAGGTTACGGATTCACTTACGCTACCACAACCATTACTCACGGTATAGATCGCCACATGCTGACCGGAATCCATCGGCATGGGGAAAGGGAAACCAGGGGCGGGAGTGATGGTATCGGTCTGACCAGGCGAAATGATAAACAGGGTATCTATGTCCGCCGGATCTATTGGCGCATACCCAACATTCAGCACGGTGCTGCTACTGGTACAAATGCTGTCCTGGCCCAAACTCATGGTAATGACAGGCAGGGATTCAACTTCAATGATGACTGAATCTATGGCAGTCCCGCAATCGTTGCTGGCTTCGTAGTAGGCGGTATAGGTGCCTGGATTCACATAGGTATGAGTCAAGGGGCCAACCGGATCAGAGATCAATGGACTCCCATCCCCTGGATCGAAGGTGCTATCATTGGCGGGGAAGCCTCCAGCAAAGGAAAAATCGACCGTCCCTCCCTCACAGATGGTGGTCGTACTAGCAGTCAAGGTAGCGGTAGGGGCATCGAGGATGGTGATCGCGGCTTGGCTGGTATCGCTCCCACACGCATTGTTGGCAAGGTAAAGGATCTGGTAGGTGCCGACACTCTGATACGTAAAAGAAAAGGGAGCAATCGGATTGAGGATATCTCCACTGGCATCTCCAGGAATGAGCAAGCTATCCTCAGCTGGAAATCCACCGGTAAAGGTCAATATGACGGGATCTCCCAAACAGAGGGTGTCTGTTGAGAGGCTCAGACCTGCGGTAGGCTCTTCGCTGACGCTGATGGTAAATGGCACGATGGTGCTGTCACAATCATTGCTGACCAATACTGAAACGGTATAAATACCAGCTGAATCAAACTGAATCTCGGGCTCAGTACTGCTAGCATCCGTACCATTGACAAACTGCCACCCCAATGTCGGTGAAGGGGTCCATTCATAGGTGAGCGCTGGCCCCTGAGTAGTAAAACTGTTGTTGGTGAAGGTCAGTAAGAAAGGCGAACAACCACTGGTGTCATTGGCAAGGATCTCCACGTGGGGGGTATCATTGATCACCGGATTGAGTTCCAGGATACAAGGATTGACTTCTTCGCTGAGATAAACCGTTACTGCCACACTCTGGGTACCAGTCGTCCCAAAGGTATGTACGGCGGTCAGGAAATCAGAAGTGGTTCCATCACCGAAGTCCCAGGTAGCACTATCGATGAATTGGGAAAATTCAGGATCAAGTCCCAAATTAAACACCATAGGGTCACCCATACATACCGTATCTGGGGTGATGGAAACCTGAACCGAATCGCAGGGCGTCTGGGCAAAAAGTTGTCCCAAAAGGCATAAACCTGCCACGAAAAAGGAAGCCAGGGATTTCACAAAGAAAGGAGATTAGGAGAATGAGAAAGAGGCAAAAAATCAATGATAGAGAGGAGAAGGATATTTCCCACACCACCAAGGGGGTCTGCGAAAATCCGTACAGGCAGACATTTCGGGCAGATTGATGGTCAAAGAGAGCTCTGCAGCCCCTCCGGCACCAGGACCGACTCCCCACAAATTCACATCATAGCTAAGTGCCAGATTGTAGTTATAGTCAGGGCGCTTGACCGCGATCCCAAACACCCCAATCAAGGTAAAAGTATTGAGCTGATCTGGATAGAGGTTTCGACTTTGCGCCCAAACCCCCATGAACCATCCCTGCCCCGTCGTGTAACGATTGTTATATTGCGCCATCGGCAGGAGTGCCCACATGACCCCTGCACTGATCGAGCGATACTGGAAAGATTCTGGATCAACGTTGAAAACGCCGGGGAGGGTTGAACTCCGCTGCATATCGACTTTGAAAGAGGGAATCACCAGAAGGTTGGGATTTTTGAAATTTTCTAGAGAAAGCGAACCATGCATGGTCCAACGAGTAGGAAGCCTAATTTCGTTGTTTCCGAGTAGGGACTGGGCGGGCTTATTGATGTGGTGAGCAGCCACCCCCAATCGAAGGCCGACTTGCTTGCGTCGATGGTAGAAGCGATAACTGCCCCCCGCCGCATAGTCCATATAATTGATGAAACTGACGTCTCGATAGAATTG
>JBCCCJ010001148.1:0-2704 GCA_039033615.1 Bacteroidota bacterium | reverse complement strand
CAAAATCCCCACTCGTGAGGACGGTGTAACCGAAATTGCTTCCTATCAGAGATGTCATCCCGAGCCTGCCGAGGGATCTTTTGTCTTTAATAGGAATACATGAGATGCTTCGACAGGCTCAGCATGACACATGTTATGTGGTAATTTTTTTCGTTTACCCTGTACTCAATCCAACTTCTCCCCAAAGTCTGACTCGTTCACCCAGCCTGCTTTCAGTTTTTCTCCTGCCATGTAGCGTTCATAAAAGCCCCGGTGATTCTCCCCGGCGTAGGGGTAGGCTTCCAATTGATCGCCTTGGCCTTGCATGCGGGGGTCCCCTTCGGCCAGGAGTTGGGCTTCCATGCGTTGTTGGAGATCAGCTTTGAGTGATTGAAATTCGGGCGCGGTGGCGAGATTGATCATGCAGCTGGGATCGGAACGCAGGTCGTAGAGTTCTTCGGCGGGTCGTTTGCCGAGGTTCCAGGTCCAGAAATCTTCCTGCCCAGGCGTGGTGCGCGCTCGAATGGCTTCGGTTTTGGTGGGGCTACCGTCGGTATTGAGGTAGCCAGTCTCGGGATTGCCCGCTGGCCAACGCTCCGGCTCGTAGTTGCGGAGGTAGAGGTAGTCCTTGCTGACCAACCCCCGAATGGGATAGCCGCCATCATTGGGGCGACCGAT
Organism: Bacteroidota bacterium; assembly: GCA_039033615.1. Taxonomy (GTDB): domain Bacteria; phylum Bacteroidota; class Bacteroidia; order J057; family J057; genus JBCCCJ01. Next base: position 2,047 of record JBCCCJ010001148.1, on the reverse strand, counting down.
GTCGTGGCGTTCCTTGCCGATGAGCACGTGCTCCCGGAGTTGTTGGGCATCCGCCTGCGCCTCAAAAAATGGCCGCAGCGACTGCCCCGTGATGGGCTGAAAATTCGTTTCGGACTCACTCAAACCCGCATACTCCAGAAAGGTCGGCGCAAAGTCGATGAAATTCACAAACTCCTCAATGGTGCGACCCGGCTGCTCAATGCCCTTGGGCCACATGATGGCGAGGGGGAGGTGGTTGGAGAGTTCGTAGGCTTGGCCCTTCACGCGGGGGAAAGGCATGCCATTGTCGGAGGTGACCACCACGATGGTATTGTCTAGCAGGCCGCGCTGTTCCAATTCATCCAGCATTTTGCCCAGGTGTTGATCGAAATACTCCAACTCGAAGGCATAGTCCAGGAGGTCCGTCTTGACCGCTTCGTTATCTGGCCAGAAGGGAAAGACTTCGCCTTCCACTTCTTCCAACTGCTTGCCATGCTTCAGACCCGCCCCAAATTCGTAGGCCCGGTGCGGCTCGATAGATCCATACCAAAAGCAAAAGGGCTGATCTGTTTTGGTCGAATCCAGGAAGGAAGCAAAATTGGCGGCGTAGTCATTATTAGAAATGTGTTCCGCTGGCGGCGTGAGTTGGTGGAGGTTGTAGGGCGTGCCAGTCATCTGGCGTCGGTTGCCTGCTTCGTCCAAGGCTCTGCCGGGCGCCCAGCCTTTGGTGGTATAGCCGACGTGGTAGCCAGCCTCGGTCAGGGCTTCCGGGTAGGTCGTGAATTTCGGGGGAAAATAACACCAGTGATTGACCGCCGCTTCCAACTGCCAGGAGTTGCGTCCGGTGAGGATACAAGCGCGGGAAGGGGCGCATTTCGCGTTGGGGGTATAGGCGCGAGTGAAGAGCAAGCCTTCTTTGGCTACCCGATCAAAGGCCGGAGTAGAAACCCAGGTACAGCCATAGGCGCTCATGTGCGGAAAAGAAGCGTCATCTGCGATGGCAAACAAGATATTGGGCCTTGACTGCTCCTCTTCTTGGTCAGGGGAGGAAGGAGTAGGCTGACAGGAAAAGCCCAGTAAGATGGCGAGCAAACAGAGGGAACGATTCATGAGGCTCAGATGGAGGGTAGGAAAAGAGGAAAAAACACAATTCTTGCTTCATCTGCCATTTTCTAACTTGGGGAAACGATAAAAGCAAAAAAGAAGGCTTCAAGATTTGTATTTTTTAGCGGATTCCCTATTTTTGCCAACCGATTCAAACGACAAACGGAAAATGGCTAAGAAAAGCAAAGCGAACCGCGTACAGGTGATCTTGGAATGTACCGAGCACAAGAATTCTGGTCAGCCAGGAACTTCTCGTTATATCACAACCAAGAATCGTCGGAATACTCCCGGTCGTATGGAGTTGAAAAAATACAACTCTATCCTCCGGAAATACACCATTCACAAAGAAATTAAGTAACCATAAGCGCTCCACGTCATGGCTAAGAAAACAGTAGCGGGATACCGCGACAGATCTCAGAGTAAAACCCTGACCAAAATCATCCGGGCCATCAAAGATCCCAAAACGGGAGCTTATTCCTTCAAAGAAGAAATGGTGCCTACCGACATGGTGAAGGACTTTCTGAAAGAAAACAAATAAGCATTTTTTGAATACACGATACGATTTACAGTGATCCGTCCGTTCTTCGGACGGATTTTTTTTGCTATTTGAGGGGACAATCAGGGCCGCTTTTTTCGTCCTAGGTGCGTCTTTCCCTCGGTTTGGCCCAATTCAGTGTGCTTATGTATCAAGTGTTTATTAGGAAATGGATCGTGGCAATGGCAGTCGCCTGGCTGCCTGTGCTGGGCATAGCCAGCATCCTCCCCGTCCAAAATACGCAGGATCAAGGACTCGGTAGCTTGAGGGCCACCATCGAATCCGCAACAGAGTCCGATACCCTCGATCTCCGGGGATTGAGTGGTCAGATTGAATTGGATTCGGTCTTGATCATCGACAAATCCTTACACCTGCTTGGATCTGGAGCAGGGGAATTGAAACTAGACGGAAAAGGGGAGAGCAGAATTT
>JBCCCJ010001147.1:0-2706 GCA_039033615.1 Bacteroidota bacterium | reverse complement strand
TCCAGCTAGGAAACACAAAAAAAGGGTAAGTGTGTAGGTAGGGAAAATGAACGATCGCGTCATACCAAGAATCTGCTAAGGTAAGGAACATGAAAACAGCTAACACATAGCCCAGCTTTCAGGTTTTAATAACGTAAGAAATTGTAAAGAATAATAATTTTTACGGCCTAAATTATCTTCTTACTGCAGGAATCATCAAGATTTACGGTCATCTGGATAAGTAACGCCGCATTTGTCCAGTTCTTATGTTTGGACGGAAGAATTTTCAGATAATCAACGAGTGGTAAGGTTTTCCCTCAAAAAAACAGGCAGCAAGGAAGGTTCCTAACTGCCTGTCTTCGAGTCTTAGCTTAGCAAATATGCTTTATTGCTTCTGCAAACGGAAGTTTTGAATGGTACTCCCCACCTGCACCTGCAAGAGATACATGCCTTTTGGCCATGCCTCTTTGATTTCCACGACTTGATTGGCTTGATCGAGTGATTCTGAAAGGATCTGTTGTCCCAGAGGATTGTACCACTGCAGGGAGATTGCTTCCCCTTGCCAGTTGAGTACTTCCAGGTGGACATGCTGATCAAATGGGTTGGGGAAGACCCGGACCTTGATCGCTCCGGGTTTTGGTATCCGGGGACTACTTCCCTCAAACACCACGTAGGTGACCGATTCCGTAGAATGACGCCGCTCGGTGCTTTCCTCCTGATCTTCATCTATCAGCAAATTGATCTGGCCCGGATTTACAGGGCTGGCTCCAAACAACACTGGCCATCCACCATCCACGGCATCCATGCCAGCTCCCATACTGAGGATGGCTACCTCCGGATTCGTGAGACCATTGACCGGATACACAAATCCATTGGCACTGTTCTCCAAGCCCTTGACGATGTCAGCTCCCAGGCCAGCATCAAAGGCTTGACCGCTGAGCGTTCCTTGCCCGGATTCGAAGACAACATAGCCGATGGTCTCATTGGCCCGGATCTGATCAGGATCTTCGCCTACATTTTTTCCGGCGTGAAAAGCAGATGCCGTAGGGCTAGCGGCCCGACTATTGCCGTTGGCCCAAAAGACAGACCAATCTGGATCATTTGCGGTCATCACTTGCCCTAACACAACTGGGCTGCTGTAAGCCTGCTGGAAGTTTCTGGCTTCCGTTACCCAATTGTCCCTTCCTGCCGTAGTGGTACTCTCAAAGGTACCTGCTTCCATCGCTACCCCATCGTTTGCCAGCGTATAGGTGCCTGCCTCTACCACAAAGTAATGAACGGAATACCCACTGGGCTGATGGCCCGCAAACCCATCTACTTTTACTTCAAAAGAATTTCCATCTGCATTTCTCACTCGACTCACCACCGGAAGTTGAGTTCCAGAAGAGAGATTGACGGTGGTTACCACGACCATATTTGTATAGGAATATGCCAATGGGATGCTTTGCCACGCGTTCCCAACGGCAGGCAGTACGCCAAGTTCATAGGTGATCCCGGTAGCGACCACAGGGGTATCTACCCTCAGGGTTTGCGTGCTCGTGTGAACTGCACCATCATCATCGGTAACCGTCAAACTGACCGCAAACCAACCCGTATCTGCATAGGTGTGGGAAGGGGCAATCCCAGTCCCGCCATTTCCATCGTCGAAATCCCAACTATAGCTTTGGATGTTTCCATCAGGGTCGGAAGAAGCGCTCCCATCGAATTGAATGGGCAAGCCTACGGTCGCAGGATCAGGCGTAGCACTGAAAGCAGCAAGTGGTGGCTGATTCGGACCTGCTACCGTAATGGTGATTTCGTCTGTGGCAGTTGCTCCTTGATCGTCGGTTACGGTCAGAACTACCTGGAAGATCCCGATACCAAAGGTATGACTCGTGGTCGCCCCACTTGCCTGATTTCCATCTCCGAAATCCCACACATAGCTGACCAGACTCCCATCCGGATCACTCGAAGCGGTTCCATCAACGTTCACCAGCAAAGAAGTGACCCCTGAAGTTTGGTCCGCACTTGCGATCGCATTTGGTAGCTGGTTGACCGGACCTCCTTCGAATACCACAAACGGTAGGGTTTCGGTAGAATGATTGCGTTCCAGATTGCCCGTTTGATCCTCGTCTATGTTGAGAACCAAACCAGCAGAACTGACCGAATTGGCCCCCATCAAGATTGGCCATCCCCCATCGGTAGCATCCATCCCAGATCCCATGCTGACGATGGCGACATCTGGATTGTTCATTCCAACGGGAGGGTAAGGGAAACCAGTGGGTCCATTTCCAATTCCTTTGACATTGTCTCCGCCTTCACCAGCGACAAATTCCACTCCATTGATGATGCCCGCCCCTGCTTCGAAGACTAGGTAGCCGATCGTTTCACTAGCGCGAGTAGTGTTGGGATCTTCTCCCACATTTTTCCCGGCGTGGAATACGGATGAACTCGGGCTTGCCTGACGGCTGTTTCCATTGGCCCAGAAGGTGGACCAATTCGGATCGTTGTAGCTCATAACCTGGCCGAGCACGACCGGATTTGCGTAGGGTTGCTGATAGGTCCTGGCTTCGGTTACCCAATTGCCAATTCCTGCCGTGAGGGTACTGCTGAAGGTTCCCGCTTCCATCGCTACCCCATGGTCATTCAGGTTATAGGCTCCAGCTTCAACCACCAAATAGTGAATGGTGTAATCGGCGGGGAGGATTCCCCCAAATCCTTGTAAACGAATGTCAAACGAATTGCCAC
>JBCCCJ010001146.1:0-2711 GCA_039033615.1 Bacteroidota bacterium | reverse complement strand
GTCGCAGGCGTTTTCATTGCGTCGATGAACAGGATTTCGATGGGTCCGCCGGTCCATCGGGTCCGTGCCAGATCCTCGCGGTGGAGGGTGACGCGCCCACGCCAGGGTTTCAGCAGGCGCTTGGCGCATGACAGCAGATTGGTTCCCCAGAAGCGGCGGACGCCCCGGTCATAGAGGAACTTCTGCTTGTGTTCTGGCGAAATGGTAAAGAAGTCGAAGGCATGGACCGCGTTCGCGCGTGCTCCACGCTCCAACCCATCGGCCAGCCGTGCGGTGGAACCGCCCGCGAAACAGCCCAGGTCGCAGACTGCGCCTGCGTCTTTCGCCCACTCGGCGCCGAGCCAGGTCAGCAGTCGGCCTTCCTCGTCGCTTAACATCGTGGGTACGGCGGCCGCTTCGGGCGAGGGATCCCAGGATGGACAGCATTTTGGCACTGGTCCCGAGTTCCAGAATGGGGAAGAGATCGGTCAAGTAATCCCGCAGGACATTTCCGGTAACGGAGATGGTGTTTTCGCCTTTTTTGATCCGCTCCAAAGAGAAGGCCGTAGCTTCTACCGGAGACATGATGTGCAATTCCAACCCATCGGTATCGTGATTGGGCAGGTAGGCATTCACCTTCTCGATCAACTGGGCATCATGAGCACGGGTCTTGTCCAGCCAGAAAATTGCTGGCCATCCGGTATCCCGGGCTCTGCCTACTGCCAACTTCACCCAATCCTGAATGGGGGCGTCTTTTACCCGACACATCCGCCAGATATCGCCCGCTTCAGCTTCAAATTTCATCAATACGGTACCCGCTTGATCGACCACCTGAACGGTGCCATCTGCAGGCAGCTCGAAAGTCTTGTCATGAGAACCGTACTCTTCGGCTTTCTGAGCCATCAAGCCAACGTTGGGAACGGTTCCCATCGTCGTTGGATCAAACGCACCATGCTGTTTACAAAAGTCGATGGTGGTTTGGTACAAACCTGCGTAACTACTATCCGGAATGACCGCTTTGGTATCCTGAGTCTTACCTTCGGTATTCCACATGCAGCCCGAAGTCCGGATCATGGCTGGCATAGAAGCATCAATGATCACGTCAGAAGGAACGTGGAGGTTGGTGATGCCTTTGTCAGAGTTGACCATGGCCAGGGCAGGTCCGTTGTCGTAACAGGCCTGCAAATCCGCCTCGATGGCAGCTTTTTGGTCTGCGGGGAGGGTTTCGATCTTGCTCAGGAGATCCCCCAAGCCGTTGTTCACATCGACTCCCAGGTCATCCAGGATTGCCCCATGCTTCTCAAAGACTGGCTGGAAAAACACCCGCACTGCGTGTCCAAAGATGATGGGGTCAGACACCTTCATCATGGTCGCTTTCATGGTCGCTTTCATGTGCAGAGAGAACAATACGCCCTGAGACTTGGCTTCCTGAACCTGCTCGGCCAGAAAAGTCAGGAGGGCCTTTTTGCTCATAAAGGTCCCGTCAATCACCTCGCCTGCCTGAACGGCCACCCCCTCTTTCAGCACCTTGGTGCCGCCTTCGTGCACCAACTCAATGCGCACACTTCCCGCCTCTGCGATGGTAACGGATTGCTCGTTGGAACGAAAATCTCCCCCGTCCATGGTGGATACGTGAGACTGAGAATCTCCCTTCCAGGCACCCATAGAGTGGGGATTCTTTTTGGCGTATTCTTTTACGGCCTTGGGGGCGCGGCGGTCAGAGTTTCCTTCCCGCAATACTGGGTTGACCGCAGAACCTTTGATGGTATTATAGGTCGCTTTGATCTTGCGCTCCTCGTCATTCTGAGGCTCTTCTGGATAATCTGGCAAGGCATATCCCTGCGCTTGCAATTCTTTGATGGCGGCCTTCAACTGAGGCACGGAAGCACTGATGTTGGGCAGCTTGATGATGTTGGCGGCGGGGGTCTTGGCCAATTCGCCCAATTCTGCGAGGTGGTCGCCGATGCGCTGGGCTTCGGTGAGGTAGGTTGGGAATTTGGCGATGATGCGTCCGGCGAGAGAAATATCGCGGGTTTCTACGCCAATGCCAGCCTGCGCAGAAAAGGCCTCGATGATGGGGAGCAAAGAATAGGTAGCGAGTGCGGGAGCCTCGTCCGTTTTGGTATAGATGATGGTTGACATATCAGGGAATGAGAGGTTGGAAGAGCAGCAGACAGCATGTCTGATTTTCGGCCCGAAATTACAGCATTTTTGGGGAACGGAGAAACGGGAAAACGTAGAGGATAGATTGCTTTGCTGTCAGAAGTCAGATTGGCCCGAAAGCCGGGCCTGATAGCGTGTGTTGCTGCGAGCAAGGAGTGATGCTAATTTCGAACCGACGAATGTTGAATGAGAGATGATGATCGGAGTTGCCGATGGCAAGATTCCGCTACACCCTTTCCCGCCCTGCCCCGTTTTCCCTCTCAATGGAAAACGACCCGCTTTTCAGTGAAAAGACGCACTTGCCTATGGCATCCCATTCCAGCTATTCAGCTGTCATTCCGAGCCTGTCGAGGAATCTCTTGTGGTCCTTTTGCTGCGCTAACAAGCGGCTCAGATCCTTCACTCGACGTTCAGGAAGAGATATATCTCCAATCTTGCGATGGGCTTTTCTTCTTTACCCTTTCCGCCCTGCCCCATTTTCCCTCTCAATGGAAAACGACCCGCTTTTCAGTGAAAAGACGCACTTGCCTATGGCATCCCATTCCAGCTATTCAGCTGTCATTCCGAGC
>JBCCCJ010001145.1:0-2719 GCA_039033615.1 Bacteroidota bacterium | reverse complement strand
TTTTGTAAAAGGATGAGCTAAAATGTTAGTTCTGGCAAAAGAATTGATGAATCATATAATAACTTTGATGAACATGATTTATAGTTATGAAAACCAATTCTATTAACTAACAAAAGCATTATGAAACGTATTTTAGCACCGACAATCGTGTGTGTGTATGTGTGTAATCGCCAACCTTCTGGTTATTCCACTAAGTTTTTTCAAGCATGATGTGATCTGCCCCAAAGTGGAGGACCCGAGCGTGATTGTCCCGCACGATCCGTTCAAAATCACTGTCTGCCAACTGTTCATTAGAAATCTTGTACATCGCGAGTTCTTGATGCACGACTTCTTCTTCCCGTAAGACGAAGGCCTTGATGACGCCAATGATTTTGTCGAGCTGCTTTTTGAGCTTCACGACTTGATCGTCCGTTACCCGAATGACAATCACAAAACGATGAATGCCAGGGATTTCGGACTCCGAAGTGGTAAGGCTTTCGATGTTGATATGTCGGCGGGTGAATACGGTGGTGATCCGCAGCAGCAACCCGATTTTATTCTCCGTGAAAACAGAGAGTGTATATGGATGAGTTTCTTGCATGTTGAGGAGGAATCAGGGTTCGAGTTTGATTTCGGAGATGCTGGCCCCACTAGGCACCATCGGAAACACATTGGCTTCTTTTTCTACTGCAATGTCCAGCAAATAAGGCCCATCAAACGCCAACATTGCTTCCAGCGCTTGGTCCAGTTCTTCTCGTTTCATGACCCGCTTTCCAGCGACACCGAATCCCTGAGCGATGGTCACAAAGTCTGGATTCATCAACTCGGTGGAGGCGTAGCGGCGGTCAAAAAACAATTGTTGCCATTGACGGACCATGCCCAGGAAGTTGTTGTTCAAAATGACCACCTTGACATTGGTGCGGTACTGGGTCAAACAACCCAATTCCTGCAAGGTCATCTGAAAGGAGCCGTCGCCAATGATGGCCAATACCTCGCGCTCTGGTTGGGCGAGTTTTGCACCAAACGCAGCTGGCAAACAGAATCCCATGGTCCCCAAACCGCCAGAAGAAACCCAGCCATCAGTGTCCCGATATTTGTAATAGCGAGCGGCAATCATCTGGTGCTGGCCTACATCCGTAGTTACGATCGCTTCTCCTTTGGTGAGGTCCGATAATTTGGCGATGACTTCTCCCATCTGAATGCCTCCAGAATCCGGCTGAGTATCTCCACGAATCACCTTCTGGTATTCGATCGATTCACAAGCCCGAAATTCTGCCAACCATGCTGGATGCTCTTTTTCTTCCACCAAGGGAAGCAAGTCCGTCAACACTTGTTTTGCATCCCCAATCAGGGGTACATCTGCATAGACGTTTTTATGGATTTCCGAAGGATCAATTTCGATATGGATGACCTTGGCCTGTTTGGCATATCGACTGACATCCCCGGTGACTCGGTCATCAAAGCGCATCCCGACAGCAATTAAGACATCGCACTCATTGGTTTTGATGTTGGGGCCGTAGTTGCCATGCATCCCCAGCATCCCCGTATGCAAGGGATGATGACTGGCCATCGCTGAGAGTCCTTGCAAGGTGCTCCCGACAGGAATCCCCGCCTTTTCCACAAACTTGAGAAAAACATCTTGAGCTTCAGAAATTAAGACCCCATGCCCCAGGAGGACGTAAGGTTTCTTCGCTGAATTGATCAGACGAGCCGCCTCTTCGATGGAGGCTTTTGGTGGGGCAGGATAGGGGTGATAGGCCCTCACTCCTGTGCAAGGGGTGTACTCGAATTCCAATTCCCCCAATTCCGCGTTCTTGCACAAATCAATCACCACCGGACCCGGTCGGCCAGAGTTGGCAATGTAAAACGCCTTGGCGATGATCTCGGGAATTTCCGCTGCTTCGGTGATTTGATAATTCCACTTGGTGATGGGCATGGTTACCCCCACCACGTCGGTTTCTTGAAAGGCATCTGAGCCCAGAAGATGCTTGGGAACCTGCCCACAAATGCATACCATCGGGGTGGAGTCCATCATGGCATCGGCGATTCCGGTGACCAAATTGGTGGCTCCAGGACCGGAGGTAGCGATGCATACCCCGGTTTTGTTTGAGACCCGCGCATAGCCTTGAGCAGCGTGGGTCGCTCCTTGTTCATGCCGCACGAGGATGTGATTGATCTGATCCAGATAATCGTACATCGCATCGTACACCGGCATAATCGCCCCGCCAGGATAGCCAAAAATGGTGTCTACTCCTTCTGCGATCAGAGAAAGAATCACGGCTTCGGCACCGTTTACCCGTTTCTTTTGCGTGGTAGACTTGTTGTTTGGCATGTGAGTAACTGCAGCCATTGCTCATAAGGTTGGTCGAAGATTCTTCCCTGGCGTGACGGGGAACCATCGAGTGAAAAGAGATAGTTTGATCTTTTGGAATGGAGAGGAATGTGCGTATTTATTCGTCGGTAACGCAGCCTTCAGAGGCTGGTCGTACCAATTGTGCGTATTTGTACAGAATGCCACGAGGTGCTTTAGAGGGAGGCGCTTGCCAGGTGGCACGACGGGCTTCGATTTCGGCCTCGCTGATGTTGGCCTCAATCAAATTATTGGCCGTGTCAATGATGATGTGATCTCCATCTTTCAGTAAGCCAATCAATCCGCCGATCTGAGCCTCCGGGGTGATATGGCCCACCACAAAACCATGAGTACCTCCAGAAAAGCGTCCATCCGTGATGAGGGCCACTT
>JBCCCJ010001144.1:0-2722 GCA_039033615.1 Bacteroidota bacterium | reverse complement strand
ATATTGCTCATCCATGTGCCAGAAGACTCGCTGAGTTTTGTCTTGATGGATGGCTTCCATGACCAATTCGCCGCCCTGCCCATCTAATTCTACAGGTAGATATAGTTTGGTCTGGGGCCGCGGATATACCAGAGCAAGTGCCGTGCGGGAATCTCCCGGTTGACAATCAGGTCTCCAAGCCGGAGGAGAGGCATATGTGGGATGGTACATCCGATAATATGCTTCTTGTCGGGGAGGAAGCTGAAATACTACCTCTTGAGTCATGTCAAACGGAGCCATGCAATCACTGTTTGCCCGGAGGCCAGACGTGGGATCTATCCAAATGGCTTTGTGGTAGGGGCATAATTCTGTTTGGGTCCCGTGTTGGGGAAGCCATGCTGAGTCTTGTTCTGGACAGTGCGGAGCCGCGATATGGCCACTTTCCCGGCAAATCGGCAATTGAACTTGATCATCCCAGGGAGATTCGAACCAGATTCCACTGCTCCCCAAGAAATCGAAGACCTCGAACATGATGGGAGCGGCGATCGGGCCCCCTATCAAGCCAGGGCGGCCTTCTCCATCTGCGTTTCCCACCCACACTCCCACTGCATATTCCCCGTTCAACCCGACTGACCAGGCATCCCGATACCCATAGCTGGTTCCGGTTTTCCAGGCAATTCTTCCAGCCGAGGCAAACTGTTCCCAGTTTCCTTCTGCTTCTGGCCGACTCACCTCTTCCATGGCCCGTAAAGTATGCCAAACCGCCGCTGCACCAAGTGGAGAATGATCAGTCAGCGTCTCTTTTCGCTCTGCATAAGGAAGAGATACTAGGGCTTTGGTGGGGTCCAGAATGGGGGGCGAAAAAGGCGTTGGAGCATATCTGCCATTATTGGGTTGGTAGTCTAACAGCAGCCGACCCATGCTGGCATACACCCCGGTCAAATCCCACAAAGAAGCCTCAGCCCCTCCTAGAATGAGACTGAGGCCGTATTCTTCAGATGGCCGGGTTAACGTGGTGAGACCCAGGCCTCGCAATTCTTCCGCAAATCGGGTGATCCCATGCTCCCTGAGCATCCAAACGGTGGGTACGTTGAGGGAGCGAGACAAGGCTTTGTGGGCAGGGACGGCTCCTTGGTAGGTTTTGTCAAAATTCGTGGGGTGATAGGAGCCAAAGTAAGTGGGCACGTCTGGCATCAAGGTGTGAGGGAGGATTTCTCCTGCCTCTAACATTTCTGCGTACAAAAGCGGTTTAAGGATGCTCCCGGTACTTCGTTTGGCGGGAATCATATCTACTGCGTGCCCATGCTTCGTTTGTGGACCAGGGGTATTCCCTACATAAGCGACCACTTCCCCGGTGGCAATTCTCACCACCAACACCCCTTGGTTGTGGATCCCATTCTCCTTGAGACGGGCGTATTGACGACTGACCACGGCATTGGTGGCTTGTTGGAGATCTGCTTCCAAGGTAGAGCGGAACCTGCCCTCTCCTCTCCTGCTTGTCTTCTTTAGCCGTTCAAGCAAGTGAGGAGCCTCCATGGGAAGGGATTTGGGCTTGAGAGGTAAAGCCTCCAACAGAGCCAATTCATAATGTTCCTGGCTCAAATGCCCCGCTTCCTTCATTTGGTTCAGCAACCGATCTCGCTTGTGCTGGAGGGCATCCCGATTCCGGCCTGGATGAATGAGTCCAGGAGCGTTTGGCAACACCGCCAAAGTCGCAGCCTCTGCACTGGATAGTTGATCTGGTCGGCGACCAAAGTATTTCCATGCGGCAGCTTCGAGTCCCACCACGTTTCCCCCAAATGGAGCGTGGGACGCATATAGCGCAAGAATCTCGTTTTTGCTGTACCGCAATTCAAGGCGGGTAGCTTGGATGACTTCCATCAGTTTTTGCCAAAAAGTCCGGGGGGGATTGCCTTTTGCCAGGCGAATGACTTGCATGCTCAAGGTGCTGCCCCCACTGACAATTTCTCCTTGCTGTACGTTCAAGCGAATCGCGCGGGCCATTGCCAGGGGATCTACCCCCGGATGAGCATAAAACCGCTTATCTTCAAAAATGATGATGGCTTGCGAAAACGCTGCTGGAACGGAGTCCATAGGCGGAAATCGCCATTGTCCGTCAGCAGCAATGTTGGCACCAAGTAATTGACCATTTCGGTCTTCCAGGACCGTAGAATAGGGCGCTTCGAATAGAGGAGCGGGCAAACAATTGGCATACCCGATCAAGGTTGCAATGATTCCCAGCCATTTCCAGCCTTGCTTTTTCATCCAAGCCTTGGTTGGCCGGGGTCTAAAAAAGGAAGAGAGAGGGCGGGATTGATTCATGCCTCAAAGATAAAACGACGCCCTGAATTTATCCGCTCGAATCAACATTCGTTCGCGGAACTGCTATAAGCGTTGATTGTTGGCTCAAAAGCGATCTGCTAAAACGCATACTTCCCGAAAAATCAACCGCTCTCCTGAATCTGCCCGACTCACTTCCATGACGATGATATAAGGGCCGACGGGGGCTCGATTGCCTCGACTGTCTGTTCCATCCCAGAAAAAGCTGCCCGGTTCTGGGCTGAGCAACACATTTTCCTGCAACACCCGAACCCTTCTTCCCTGTCGGTCCAAAATCTCTATCCGGGCATTGACTCCCTGGAAATCAAATTCATAGTGGATCCCCAATACATCATCGCTCCCCACTCCTTTAGGCTTTGCTGTCAATTGCGTCCCTTTTTTGTTTTGCAAGTGTGTTGATCTT
>JBCCCJ010001143.1:0-2722 GCA_039033615.1 Bacteroidota bacterium | reverse complement strand
GTGCCCAATCATGGGGCTCGGATGTATGGGTACCTATGCCCACCTTCTACTGGAGCTTATACGTTTTGGATTGCCGGGGATGATAACGTGGAACTGTGGCTAAGTACGGATAGTGATCCTGCAAATAAAGTAAAGATTGCTTATCACAACAGTTGGACCCAAAGTCGGGAATGGACCAAGCACAGCACTCAGGAAAGTGCTCCCATTCATTTGGAAGCTGGGAAGGCATATTATGTAGAGGCTTTGATGAAAGATGGTGGCGGAGGTAACAACCTCGCCGTAGGGTGGCAATTGCCAGATGGGACCATGGATCGTCCGATCTCCGGTAGCTATCTCTCCTCTGATGATCTGTATGACAACAGCAATCCTGGTGGTGGCAATAATGCAACCGTAGAAACGGAATGTACCTTGACGCCTTACAACCCAAATGATCACGCCATCTGGTTGCCAGGTACTGGCGATCATTCTGATTATGTGTGGGATGCCAATGGAGGAACCCTCAAGCAGTTTTCAGATGGCACAGCTACCATCACCGGAGTCATCCAAAATAAGAGCAACGCCAACCAGAAATGGTCAGTCAACTGGAAGTTGCTCACCAAAAGAAACTACGCCCAGTGGACCGCGCTTGGGCGTGGGGCAAAAGGCGCCAATCACGGAGACGAAACTACCTGGTCTTTCTACGAATTGGATGGCCTCACCTCAACCATGACTGGATTGGGTGCCTTTGCAGGGATGCAATTGAACCTCACCAACCGTCCAACGGATCTCACGTACGGATTTCAAATAGGAAACGGTGCCAATGACAAAGACAGCGATTACGGCATGTCTGGTTGGTTCTACTTCAGTGGATCCATGAGTGGACATGGCGACATCAATGTTGATGCCAACTGTACCGTTCCTACTCCAACCGTAGAAGAAGAATGCTACATTTCTGATGCCACTGGCGGACGTTGGCTCTGGATGGATGATAACTCTTTGGGAACCATGACCTACACTTGGGATGGTGCGCCTGGAAAAATCATCAAATACTCTGACGGAACCGCAAATATTCAAGGAACCGTGGTTGCGACCAATGATCCCAACAAGAAGTGGGATCTGGATGTATGGTTTCAGCGCAAGCGTTCCTGGGCTGAGTGGAATGGCCTTGGTCGTTCTTACAAAGCCAACAACTGGCACGATGCTCCTGAAGTAGCCGCTGCCAACCACCCGTATTGGGATTTCTATGAATTGGATGATTCTCGTGCAACCTTAACTGGAGCCGGTTCCTTCGCTGGAAAAACCATTCAACTGCAGCATCGTCCCGCTACCTATCAATACGGATTTCAGTTTGGGGTTGGTGCGAATGACTTCACCGCCGACTTTGGGTTCTCTGGTTGGTGGGACTACACCGGAGATTATACTGGACATGGAGATTTCAATGCTGACCTGAATTGTGGAAGTACGCCTCCAAGCGTCTCTACTCCTGCTTCTTGGGACTTTTCCTGTGCCGAAGATGTCTGTGTAGAAATTCTCGGGGTTGGTACCCAAGGGAATTCTACTGCATCCGTCAGCTTGACCGATGTCGGAACCATCGACAGCGTCATCGTCGAAGCCGTCAGCAAAGGAGGAACGCCTGCTCCTAGCGTAGTGTTCTGTAACAGCCTTGGACAAGAAATTGCCGCTCTGGCTCAAACGGTAGCCAAAGCCCCTGATGGCAACAACTGTAGCAATTGCCGAACCTATCGGGCTCGCTTGGCGGGTGCTTCAAGTGTCGCAGCTTGCAACATCAGCGCCAGTAATAACTGGAGCTTTACCGTGTACGTATTCCGCTCAGGCTCCAATTGTGGCAAGTCTAGCGCCGCGACCTTGGTGAATACCTACTTTTACAAAGGCATGAATACCTATTCTCTGCCCATCGCTGCGGCAGATGGTCCAAGAGACATCACGGTAACCATTCCAATCACCGAGCTGAGCAATGATTCTCGGATCGCTCGAATCACCTTGACTGCTGGCACTGCGACCAGTGTTACCGAGTTCAATCTCCCGAACCTCAGTCCTTCTCTCAACATCACTCCGATCACCTTGGCCAACGTTCCTGGAAACGTAACCAGCGTAGAGGTGAAAATTGAGTCTCCAAACTCTGGAGGGGATTCCTTTGTGATCGGTGGATACATCGAAGTAGCGACCGATTGTGAAAACTGTATCCTCACTGATGGCGGTCAAATCGGTCCAGATCAGGAATTCTGTGGACCATTCGACCCCGTTACCATAGGCAGCATCAGTCTACCAAGTGGAGGCAATGGCGCTTACGAATATGAGTGGTTCTATTCTCTAGATCCCAACCTGCCATTTGATCAGTGGGTACCTGAGCCAAACTCTGCTTCTGCAACTTTCGATCCTCCCTATGTAGACAAAACCTGCTGGTTGGTTCGTCAGGCTAAGGGAGCTGGTTGTACCGATACCGCTTTCTACTCCAACATTGTGAAGATCACCGTCAAGCAATTCCCCAAGGCCATGTTTACTGTGCCTGGTGGCGTCTGTGATGGAACCGATGCGAATCTCGCTGCAGAAACAGCCAATGGAAACGTGGTAACCTATAGCTGGTCTACCCCTGGTGGAATACCTGATACCGCAACGGGTCAGAATGTCGTGATCAACTATCAGACCCCTGGTCAGTACGACATCACACTTTATGTTGACCGTTTTGACTGTGTTAGCGAGGTAACGCAACCCATCTTCATCG
>JBCCCJ010001142.1:0-2725 GCA_039033615.1 Bacteroidota bacterium | reverse complement strand
TAACTTCCCCTTTTCGCGCCGTTATTTTTTTCCAGGTTGAGGAAGAAAAACCGAGTTTGGCGGGCCAAATGAGGTTTTTTTGACGAAGAACTGGGAAGAAAGAACAAGTGAAATGGTCCAAGTTATTTTTTGAGCGTTCCTAAGTCTCGAAAAAAGGAGTCAAGGGTCGCCTTCCGAGTTCCAAAATGCGCTTCCAACAGAACAAGGGTCAATACACACAGATACAATTGAACTTCTCCCCTTCTCCCTAAATCTAGGATCTTAGAAGCATTCAACATGTTCGCTCCGTTGCCACCAAGAAAATCAAAGAGGATATTTGCATCTAAAAAGAGATGATCTAATACAGCTTGCTCTTTCTGCTCACTCATTGCCGTACTTCTTGGTTACATGAGTGCGAAAGCTTGCTCCCAAATCCTGGTTTCCAACCTCGCGAAATGCTCCCATCCATTTCCGGGTCTCTGGTAATAGTTCTTCTTCTGTCACTTGAATAGGTGGTCCAAGTCGAATGGCAAGCATTTGCTCAATGAACTCAGACAAATTGGGCAAAGCTATTTTTGCTCGTTCCAATAATTCTTGATTGTGAATGGAAACCGTCAGTTCCGTTGGCATATCTCCTTTTTTATCTAATATACGGATCAAATGGCCTAAGTTCAATGCCGATATCCCTGCCAAGTTCCCCCATAGCGATAATGAGGGTTTTCTGCCCGGTGTTTCTCACAGCAGCTTTTGCAGACGAACACCCAGGCACCTTTCTTCTGCAATTGCACCCGGTAGGCGGTTTCACAGCTTTGCTGACAGGTATGACAAGTCTTGGTTTTCATGTGTTATTCAAGTGAAATCGTCCTACCTTCTGCTGCGGATTGTTTGGCAGCTTCAAGAATTTCCATCACCACGAGGTTGTTTTCGAGAGAGGAGAGGCTGCCGCCGGGAAAGGCTTTGCTGCGAAGTACGGCCCGGAAGTAGGCGAAGGGATCATCCTGGGGGGCGGGTCGCGGGGATGCTTGGAAAGATTCAACAGGATCGCCATCCTTGGGGCAGCGAACCATATTGATGCCGTCGATGGTGTGGATGTAGCCCGTGGTCCCATACACGTGCAAATCCTTGCGACTGATGGGCCAATTCCAGGAGGCCTGAATGATGCCCTGGGCAGAAGGATATTGCAGCAAAATGGTCGCGTCGTCATCCACATTGGGGTATTTCTCGGGCTTGAGGGTCTGGGTGATAGCAGTTACGGACAAAGGTTTTTGATTTTTCATCAACCAGGTGATCAGGTTGGCTCCGTAACAGCCAAAATCCGTCAGAGCGCCCGCTCCGTTCAATTCAGGATTGATCAACCAATCGACAAATTCGGGATCGCAGCCGATCTCGATGGGGCCGGGATGACCATCGTGGACCACCATTTTGCGAATGTCGCCGTGGGCAAAGTCGATCAGCATCTCCCGATAAAGGGCGTGGTTGCTGCCGTACCAGGTGGTTTCATAATTGGTGAGCAGGTGAATGTTGTGTTCCTCGGCCAAAGCTGCCATTTGCTGGGCGTGATCCAAGCTAACTGCTAGGGGCTTTTCCACCATGACATGAATGCCTTTGGGCGCACAAGTCTGCACCACCGAGAGGTGATCATAGATGTTGCCAAAGGCGGTCATGGCCTCTGGTTGAGTCGCTTCTAGCATGCTGCCAAGGTCTGGATACCAAAGGTCTTCGCTCAACCCATAGAGGTTCAGCAGCCGCTCGGCCAGTTCCTGATTGGGTTCAGCTACCCCAACAATTTCTACATCCGGATCAGCGGCCCGCCGCAAAATCCAATGCACGTGCCCGTGGGTCATCCCTGCGACCCCGACCATCAAGGGATCGGGTTCTTCCAAGGGGGCATCCTGGGCGTTGGTCATAACCATTCCAGTGAGCAAGGCGAGAATCAGTAGCAAATAACGCATATCGGTGAAGGTATTCAGTTCGTTAAGCGGCGAGGGCCTTCCCCTTCCTCACTTTCATCCAAGGTCCACAAACTGGCCTCCCGCTTTTCGGTATCAAACATAGCAAAAGATGAGGCAACCCGCACAGGATTTCCGTTTTGGAGGGCCATGCCCATTACCGGCCCGGGATTGAGCAAATGTACGGCCTTCTCCCCTCCCCTGATGGTCTGGGATTCGCGGCGGTGATTGTGTCCAAAGCATACCAGGTCATATTGGCCGGATCGGGCAAGGCCGCGGGCAATTTCCGGAAAATGATTGATCGCGATGGAGATCCCATCCAATGCTACTTCTCCCAATTCGCCATGCAAATGGACCCGCTCTCCAAAATTGGTGGCAATGCGGGTGATGCGAAATAGGTCTGCATCATTGTTCCCAAATACCACGTGAATCGGTCTTGCAAATTGCTTGGCCATACTCGCCATCACAAAAGGCGCACACAAATCCCCGCAGCAGATCAAGACATCTGCTTTCACCTGATCGAGAATGCGATCCAATTTCCAAAGGTGGTCGTGAATGTCAGAGAGGATGAGGAGATTCATGGGGAGGGGGAATGAGAAATGCAGATTTTTCTGTCAAAAAATGATACGCGGTTCTCAAAGGTACAAACTCTGATTCACTCTTGAGGGTCAGGGGGTGTATCCCATTTTGTCGCTCTGGGTATTCTTTTCACACGCAGTAATTTTCTTCGAATCTGTGAAATGAAAAAATCAGCCACGGACCTGTGGTGAGCCTGCCGAACCATCTAGCGAATTCAG
>JBCCCJ010001141.1:0-2725 GCA_039033615.1 Bacteroidota bacterium | reverse complement strand
GTGGGCGTCGCCACGTAGACGTCCTCGCTCGAGCGGTAGCCCAGCCCGAGCTGTCCGAGGTTGTTGCGACCCCACGCCCACACACGCCCCTCGGCGCTCAGCGCGAAAGCATGGTCGAGACCCGCGACCACGCGATCAATCTGCGTGCCCGGAGCGTTCTCCAACACGCCCCAAGAGAGTTCCTCCACCTCCATTGGAGCGCAGCTTGACGGCAGCGGCACGTCTTGCGCGAACGGTTGCGTGCCGCGCCCGCCCTCGCCGAAGCGGTTGTCCCCCCATGAGAAGACCTTACGCCAGCCGCGCGGCACCGCGCATGCCGGCGCAGGCACGAGTGCGGCGAGCGCAAGCGTGAGCGCAGCGCCAGCGAGCACCGCCACCTCGCGCCCTCGCCGCCGCCCTCGCCGCCGCTGTCGCCGCCAGTACACAGACAAACCCAACAGTTACGGAAAATATCAAGGGACCAGCTCTAACCACCCTCAAGTCGTTCGGTCCATCGTCGATCAATTGAAGCAAAGAAGTCGGGAAACGGTGGATGGGTTTGAAGGGATGAAAACGGTGGATGCAATCGAGAAAATTTATCGTTCAGTCAAACAACATCAACATGCCACAACCTACCATCTATAAATCTGGGATCAAGAACGTAGCGTTCGGAGCAGGGGTCAAGTACGTGGAACCCGTCAACATCTATGGATGTTCCATAGGGGATGAAGCCTTCATTGGGCCATTTGTCGAAATCCAAAAAGACGTCCACATCGGTGCCCGAACCAAAATCCAATCTCACACCTTTGTCTGTGAATTGGTGGAGATCGGGGATGACTGTTTCATTGGCCACGGGGTCATGTTCATCAATGATCTATTTGAAAAAGGCGGACCCGCCCAAGGAGACAAAAGCCTTTGGCGTTCGACCAAGATTGGCAATCGGGTCTCCATCGGCAGCAACGCCACCATTTTACCCATAGAAATTTGCGACGGTGTCGTCATTGGTGCTGGCAGCGTGGTAACCAAATCAATTCATCAACCAGGTGTATATGCAGGCAACCCTGCAAAAAAATTGCGAGACTTATGAAGGTCCCTTTCGTTGATTTACATGCGCAGTACAAGCGCATGCAAGCTGAAATAGATGCAGCAATTGCCGATGTCCTCCAGCGGACTGCGTTCATTGGAGGGGGAACCGTCAAGGCCTGGGAAGCCGCTTTTGGAGAGTGGTTGGGGCGTGATCACGTGATTGCTTGCGGCAATGGCACAGATTCGCTAGAGATTCTCCTGGCTGCCTTTGGGATCGGTCCAGGCGATGAAGTCATTGTTCCTGCCCATTCATGGATCTCGACCGCCGAGTGTGTGAACATGGTTGGGGCTACTCCGATCTTTGTGGATACCATAGATGGCTTGTATACCATCGACCCTGCTCTCATAGAGGCAAAGATTACTCCAGCTACCAAGGCCATCATTCCCGTCCACCTTTGTGGTTTACCAGCAGAAATGGATCCCATCATGGCCCTGGCTGAACAGCACAAGCTCGTGGTGATCGAAGACTGCGCTCAGGCGCATGGCGCGCGCTACAAGGGCAAAAAAGTCGGCACCATCGGCCATGCCGCTTCTTTCAGTTTTTATCCAGGCAAAAATCTGGGTGCCTATGGAGACGCCGGAAGCATGGCGACCAATGACAAAGCCATCGCCTTGCGAGCCAGGAAAATTGCCAATCACGGTCAATTGACCAAGCATGCGCATGAATTTCCGGGACGTAACAGTCGGCTTGACGGCTTACAGGCCGCCATTTTGTTGGCAAAATTGCCTCATCTGGATCAATGGACCGCTGAACGCCAGGCGCATGGAGCCTTGTACCGGGAATTGCTGGAGCCGTTGGGGGTACACCCAACGCAGGTGCCTGATCATATGAGTCACGTATATCATCTGTTCATGATTCAAGTGGCCAATAGGGATGAGGTGCAAACTAATTTGAAGGCAGCGGGAATTTCGACAGGGGTTCACTACCCTACTCCTCTCCCCTTATTACAGGCCTATTCGTCTGGAGGGCATCATGCCTCAGATTTTCCTTCGGTGTCTGCTTACACGCCAAAAATTCTTTCTCTTCCCATCTACCCAGAGATGAGTCGGGACATGATTGAATACGTTGTTGAACAGTTGAAAATTGCTCTGCATGTCCCAGTCTAAAGGAATCATTTTGGTCAGTTACTTCTTTCCTCCTAACCCGGATATTGGGAGTCGGAGGTGGGCGAAATTTGCCAAATATCTCGCCAAAGCAGGGTATTCTGTCCACGTAATTACGACCCCTTACGATGCCTCGGGAGAGATCTCAAACTGGACCCAAGATGTTGACCAAGTCAACATCATCCGACATGAGGTTCCTAGCGGGTATCCTGAGCTGAACCCAGCAAAATCATTGCTTGGAAAAATTCGCAATAGGTTGACCATCTGGAGGTTGTTTGCCAGCACGCAGGGTACTATTTATGATAAGTCCATTTTTTGGCATGCCAAAGTCTTGAATCAACTTAAGCTACTGATCAAACAAACCAATATTCAAACCATCATTGCCACCGGTGCTCCGTTTCACATGCTAAGTTATCTGGGAGGAATCAAAAAATTCTATCCGGACGTATTCTATGCCATAGATTTCAGAGATCCCTGGACCCTCGCAGTTAATTACGGAATCAAAGGATTATCTAATCGGCGGCTTGCTTTTGAAACGGCACCGTGTTCAGACAGG
>JBCCCJ010001140.1:0-2729 GCA_039033615.1 Bacteroidota bacterium | reverse complement strand
TTGAGAGTTGGTTCAGCTGTCGCTCAGCACAGGCGCTCCCCACAAGTCCTTGTCATTCGACAATCGCAGCCCGGAGGGATGCGCATCTTGGTAGCCAATCAAAGAGAGAAGTTTGGTAGCAGGCGCGTAGCGACTGCCATGTATGCCAACATCACCCGCAAATATGTGACATCTGACGTACACCCCCCATGTTTGAGCCAAAAATTTGCTAGAGAAATTTCCTAATTTGAGGTTTCCCGTACCGCTCTGTGGCATCTTCGACCATCGGGATCTTCGTCTGACAACCACTTTTGACGAGAAATCGTGAGCTATTTCGAGGAGAAAGGGGGCAGTTCAGGTTCTCGAAGTAGGGAGTTTCCGAGAAAATTAGCGTTCCAAACATGGTCTTAGTGAGACTTGAAAAATAACTTCCTCTTTTCGCGTAGATATTTCTTTCCAGATCAAGGAAGGAAAACCGAGTTTGGCGGGCCAAATCGCGAGACTTTGGGAAAAAGGGACCCAAAGAGGAGCCTTGACGAAGAGATGGGAAGAAAGAACGCGTGAAAAGGTCCAAGTTATTTTTTGAGTATCACTTAGTTCAATTCATATACGCATTGGACCAATTCACAAATTGATTCCACTCTGCCTCCCAATGCTGGAGGGCCTTGGTCTTAGCTTCTTCGGGAAGTGAGCTGTAGGTGAGGGAATTGCGGACCAGTTGCTTGAGTTGTCCCAGGTCCAGTTCCCAAGCGAGAAAAATGGCCCAATAGTCGGGAGAAACCCCTTCGTAGCCGAAAGTAGCGGGATCGTCGGAGCTGATGGAAACCGGAAGGCCCAGCTTGAGGTAGAGCAAGCCCGGATGGTTGCGCAAGTCACGAACATAGCCCAAGATTTGATTGCTCAGGGGACAGATTTCGATGCAAGTCTGTTGCTGGCGAATGGAATCCCATAGCGCGGGGAAGCGGTACAAATTGAAGCCGTGGCCGATCCGCTTGGACCCAAGTAGCACGGCATCGTAGAGGTTTTCGTTGGATTGCCAATTGCTCTCTCCATCGTGCAGAAATAGTTCCATCTTGAAGCCATAGGTCTGATCCAGGGAATCCATCATGAGCCAGATGTTCAGAAAGTCCAGAGTCGGTCGGCCAGCATCTTCTTCGCCCACGAGATCATAGCCTCCCACCAAATCTGGAAACTTGCGCTGCAATTCGTAGGCCCTGATCAGGTCGTTTTTGATGAAATTGGGGCTAAAACGGCGCAAACTGGTATAGATCAGGCGAAGCGTTACTTCAGGATGCTCTACCTGAATTTCCCGGAGCAATTCTTGTTGATAGGTCATGGCAGAATCCAGGGAGAAATACCCCCGTTCGTGTTTCAGGTCATATAAACTCCCCATGCCCATCCGCAATTCGATGTGCTGAATGCCGTCTTCGATCAGGCTTTGGTAGGCTTTGCGATAGTAGGCTTTGTAGGCGGGTTGATAACTGATGAAACCTGCCACGCAGCCAAAATAGCGTTCGAAGTCAAACCAGATGTCCACCGAATCTCCATCGGTCCCGGTGTCCAGGGTCATGAGATCCAGCCATTGTTCCTCAAACTGTGGCACCTCTTCGACCAATTCGCTGGCCAGTCGATAGCCATCTGAGGCTTTTCCGGGCGCAAAAAAGCGAATCTGCCCACGAAAGGTCGGCTCATCCCCCCAATAGACGTAGCAATGTTCCCGCTCAATCGCTTCGGCCATGATCCACTCCACCGGTGTCAGTGCGATGGCATGCATGTGAAGCACGCCCCCTTTGGGCATTCGGCGAAAGACTTCATAGAGTGGATCGGCCTCCATGTGTTGCTGAGAATCGTAGAAATAGCGGGCTGGAGGAAAGAAATTGATGGCCTGATAGGTTCGCAGCCGATCTTCCCGCATACGAAGGAGTTTATTGTTCAACTCTTCCTCCACCGGAGAAAAGCGGCTCTTGCTGGCTCAGTGCCCAATCTTGCCGTTTCAACTCCACCCGCTGCTGTAAATAATCAGCCCTTTCTGCTGGTGATTGAGCCAGGATAGTTGTAGGAAACCATTGGAATCCCAGTACCACCAGGACCCAAATGACAAGCATGTTGAATTTCATAGGCTTATTTCGCTGGAAGTTGATTCTGGTAGGTTTCCCAATTGTTGGCGAGTTCCCGTACTACCGTGCTCCCCACCAAATAGGCCGATTCGAGGGAAGGTTGATAGGCGGAATAGCCTCGACCGGACAGTTTCTCTCCTGCCAAACTGGTGTAGGCGTCTACTCCGGCGTACTGCATGGTGTAGTTGGAGCAGGTTCGCAGCACCAGTAGGCGCTCAGGGTCCACTTTGCCCGCTTGTCCCAAAAAGGCCAGCGACTGTGCAGTGCCCGTATCTTCCATAGCCGAGGTAACGAAATTCCCCTGCCCTTTGGTCCAATAGCTCACCCAATCATTGGCCCAGTCATTCAGCAATTTCCCGTGCCAATAGGTCATCGCTGCGAGTTGGTCGCCTTTCATGACCTTAGGCGATTCCTGAGCGGCAGGAAAATCGGTGTATTGCTCCCGCAGTTTGATCATGTCTTCGGTTTCGGGCAATTCGACATCCTTGGTGAGCTCATAGGCCCAATTGACGAGGCCGGGATTCAGGTGAAACACCACGCCCTCATCGTTCTCCGGGACTGGTTGCTCATAGGGCTCAGTCATCCGCAGAGGAATATAGCCTGTGGTCCATTCCTGGGGCGCTTCTCGCGGAT
>JBCCCJ010001139.1:0-2732 GCA_039033615.1 Bacteroidota bacterium | reverse complement strand
GATCTATTTTTTGGGAATGTTACTCATCGCCACGGTAGTGGGGATTGGCCAAACAGTCCCTACGACGCAATCTGATACCTTAAGATTAGGAACAGAAGGGATGTCTCCTGCCATGGAAGAAATTGAAAGAGCCTTCTTTCAGCAGATGGACGCCCATAATCAACAAATCATCCACCTTAGGGACAGTTTACAGGCGGTATTGTATCCAACACCAGGATCTTCCCCTGTTTCTCTGGACGCGAAAGAGCAGCAGGAATTGGAGCAATGCCTGAAGATGTACGTAGAAATGCTCGAAACCAACCAGCGCTTGATGCGCGGACAAGGACGGATCAAGGCCACTTTTTGATCAAATGGCCTCCGCTACCACAAAGGTACTGCCCCCAACCCAGATCAAGTCATCTGGCGAGGCGGCAGCTTTTGCTTGAATCATCCCTATTTCGACGGAACCAGCCGCTGTTCCTTTGAGGCCTAATTGATGCGCCTTAGCCGCCAACGCTTCCGCCTTCATCGCCCGGGGAAGGTCGGCCTGAACGAAATAGTAGGTAGCAGCAGCAGGCAGCAGTTCCAGAACTGCCGAAACATCCTTATCATTCACCATGCCCCAAACGATGTGGAGCTGATCGTGCGGATGCGCTAGGATCTGCTGTACCGCAGCTTTGACGCCCGCAGGATTGTGACCCGTGTCCAACAACACCGTAGGAGACTCACTCAAGACTTCCATCCGACCCCGCAGGCCCGTATTGGCGGCAACCTTCTGCAAGCCTTGGCGAACAGCCTCCGCTGGAATGTTCCAGCCATCTTCCCGCAATTGATCTACCGCAGCAAGCACCGCCTGCAGATTTTCTTTCTGGTAGTGCCCTGCCAATGACAATTCCCATTCTTCCCCTGTTTCGAGATCTCGAAAGCGTTGGGAATGGAGGTCTTGCTGAAGCGCCTCTAGCTGATGGGTGTCCTGTGCAAATAGAATGGGGGCTTCCAGGCTGGCAGCTTTTTCAAGAAAAACGACCTCGGTTTCGGGATGCCGTTCACTGATCACCACTGGGGTGAGCTGCTTGATGATGCCTGCTTTTTCTCCTGCAATTTGTGGGAGCGTATCCCCCAGCAAGCCCACATGATCAAAATCAATCTGGGTGATGACACTCAGCTCGGGAGTAATGACGTTGGTGGAATCCAACCGTCCACCCAAGCCTACTTCCACGACGGCAATGTCTACGTCCTCGCTGGCAAATTGAAGAAAGGCCATCCCCGTGGTCAGCTCAAAAAAGCTGGGTTTGATCAGGTCAATGGCCTTGCGGTATAGATGAACAAATTCTATCACCTCTTCTTCCGAAATTTCGATTCCGTTGATGCGAATCCGTTCGGTGAAGGAGGTGAGGTGGGGAGAGGTGAACAAACCGGTCTTGTAGCCAGCCTCTTGCAGAATACTGGCCAGCATAGAAGAAACCGACCCCTTTCCATTCGTTCCGGCTACGTGGATGCTGTGAAATTGCCATTGAGGCAAGCCCAGTTCCCAGCAAAAGTCTTTGGTATTTTGAAGAGAAGGTTTGAGGGCAGCAGGTCCCACCCGTTGGTACATCGGTAATTGTTGATACAGAAACGCGAGTACTTCTTCGAAGGTGTGTACGGGCATATGAGAGGTGTCAATATTGAATCAAAGCAACGGGGCAATCCGTCAATTTCATAGGAAAAAAGGGCAGGAAAGTTACATACTTTGTGTTTCTTTGAGGAAACCCTCCTGCTTCATGAAACGATTTTTTATCACACGCATTGCCCACAGCTTACTTGGGATGTTGGGGGCAATGCTTTGTTGGCTACCCTGCTATGGACAAGGCACCCAGGCGGTCCAGGGCGGCGGAGCCAGAGCTGCGGGCTTGGCCTATGCTCACACCGCAGTTGAGGGGGATGCCTGGAGTGGGGTGTATAATCCGGCTTCCCTCCCTGGCGGAGAGGGCTTGCAAGTGGGGCTGTATTTGGAACAGCGCTTTTTGTTGTCAGAATTGAGCCTCGGGCAGGCGGTCGCTTCTTTTCCCGTGTTTGAAGACCAGGCCATAGGCGTGGAGGTAGCGAGCTTTGGCTTTTCCGAATACCGGGAAAATTTCGCGGGACTGAGTTATGGCATCACCTTCCTCGACAAGATCAGTGTGGGAGCAAAACTGGCCTATACTACGGTTCAGATTCCTACCTACGGTTCCACGGGGGCATTGATGGTGCAAATAGGTTCTCGGGTTCAACTCAATCCGGAACTTTCGCTAGGAGTCAGCGCCTTCAATGTCGCTCGGGCGCGCTGGGAAGTGCAAGGAAGAGAAGAAAACTTACCTACCTCTATCTCTGCGGGCTTGGCCTACCAACCCTCCCAAAAGGTCTTATTGGTGGCCGACGTTCACAAAACCGAGTTGCTGCCGATCAGTTTTCGAGGCGGGATCGAGTATCACCTTCACCGACTGCTATGCCTGCGGGTGGGAGTCATCACCGAACCATTGGGCTTTCATGGCGGGCTAGGGTTGAAACTCCAGCAATGGACCCTGGATCTTGCGGCGAGCTACACCGATTTGGGAGGGTATAGCCCGCATCTGAGTTTGACCTATCGGATGGGGCAATGAGAGGGGTAGACCATGTTTGGGATAGAAAATTTGCCAAAGAAATTTCCCGATGGGAGGTTTCCCGCATGCGGGATCTTCGACGGACAACCAATTTTGACGAGGAATAGCGGGTGGTGCATCCCGAATCTCGGG
>JBCCCJ010001138.1:0-2735 GCA_039033615.1 Bacteroidota bacterium | reverse complement strand
GCAAAATCAAGGGAATGATGGGGGGAATCTGAGTGTGGAATTGTTTTTTGATTCCACGGGAGTAGTACCGAATAAAAGTAAAGAAACCGTACCAGCAAGACTGCAGAACCTTTATGATTCTATCTACAAAGTAGAAGGGGAAATTCACCAACCGATGTACTGTACGGTGATCTATGGAGATTATGGCTTCCACTGTAAGCTACAATCCATCAACGTAGAGTATCTGCTTTTTTCACCGGATGGAATCCCCCTGCGAGCCAAGGCAGCCCTGACTTTTACCGGACACATAGACAGTGAAGCCAATCAAAAACAAAACCATCTCAGATCACCAGACCTCAGTAGGATTCTCACGGTCCGTCAGGGAGATACCTTGCCGATCATGTGCCAAAAGATTTACAAATCCCCGTTCTACTACCTCCAAGTCGCAGAAATCAATGGGTTGACCAACTTCCGAGAGTTGGCGGTCGGTAGCCAGATTTTGTTTCCACCCCTAGAAAAATGAAATAGATGGCCAAACACCCGAGCATACAGGAAATTGACTTAGTTCAGGTAGACATCCTTGTCGATGGATCTCCGATAGATGACACCTATGCGGTGACCAAAGTAGTGATCAAGCAAGAAGTCAACAAGATCTCTTCTGCGGTTTTTGAAGTGTTGGATGGCAATCCGGCGGATCAGGATTTTGCCATCAGCGCATCGGGTGATTTCCTTCCGGGAAAAGAAGTAACCATCAAAGTTGGCTATCAGACTAATTCAGACGACCTGTTTAAGGGAATCATTTTGAGTCATAGGATCAAATCGTCTGGAGGCGAGCATTCCTGTTTGATTGTGAAGTGTTTTGACAAGGCACTCAAGATGACGACCACCAGGAAAAGTGCCTATTACGTAAACTCGAAAGATGGAGATGTGCTCAGCCAGCTAATCGGAAACCATGGCGTAGATGCTGATGTAGGGACTACCAATCATCAACACAAAGAAATTATTCAATACCAGGTGACTGACTGGGATTTTCTGATGGCCAGGGCCCAAATCAATGGGATGATCGCGCTGGCTATGGATGGGAAGGTAACCGTAAAAGCGCCAGAGGTAACGGGTGCACCCAAGGTCGAATTGCTGTACGGGGTGGACATTCATGAGTTGGACCTAGACATGAATGCCCAGCACCAGCTCAAACAGGTAGAATGCAAGGCTTGGGATCCCGGTACGCACAAAATTGTCAGCGGTGCGAGCGCTGAACCGAGCAATGCAGCGGTGGGAAATGTAAACGGGAAGAAATTGTCAGACGTTCTGGGCGGTGATGATTTCATTATCCAATCTTCAGGCCAGATTGATGAAGGAATGCTGAAAGCCTGGGCAAGCGGAAGACTGGTCAGTTCTCGACTTTCGAGAATCACCGGGACGGTCTCTTGCCAAGGGCACAAAGACCTCGTTCCCAACACCACCATCACTTTGCAAGGCTTGGGAGATCGCTTCAATGGAGACGCTTATGTCTCTGGGGTGAAGCACGAAGTTCAGGACGGCAACTGGCTGACGGTGGTGAAAATTGGTCTTGATGCGAATTGGTTCACCGAAAAGCAACAAGACATCATGTTGCCTCCGGCCTCGGGATCCTTACCGGGCATTGAAGGCATGCACATCGGAATCGTCAAGCAAATTCAGGATGACCCGGATGGAGAATTTCGGGTGCAGGTTGATATTCCTACCATCGAAGAATCTGGGGAAGGAGTATGGGCTCGGATGGTACAATTGTACGCCAGCAATGAATACGGCACGTTTTTCTGGCCGGAGGTAGGAGATGAGGTCCTGCTGTCTTTCCTGAATGGAGATCCCCGGTTTCCAGTCATCGTGGGGAAAATGTACAGCAAGAAAAACCCGGCTCCCTACACCCCGGATGAACCCAATACCATCAAGGCAATTGTTACCAAGTCCCTGATGAAGCTGGAGTTTGAGGATGAGAAGAAGATCATTACCCTGGACACACCAGGTGGAAATATGCTCATCATTGATGATGACGCCCAATCCATCACCCTGGAGGATCAACACGGGAACAAAATCGTGATGGAATCAGCAGGGATCACCCTGGATTCCCCCAAAGACATCAACATCAAGTCGAAAGCCAACATCAACTTGGAGGCCACTCAGAACATCACCATCAAGGCCACAGGCGATGCAACGGTGGAAGGCATGAATGTTACCAACAAAGCATCAATAGCCTTCAAGGCAGAAGGCTCGGCCACAGCAGAGCTCAAAGCCTCTGGCCAAACCACGGTGAAAGGGGCCATCGTCATGATCAATTAACCTATGGAAGGACCAAAATCATATCTCGGAACGGGGTGGAGTTTCCCGCCAGTCTTTGATGAGCAACGGGCCACCTTGCGGATGGTGTCTGATGACGAAGACATTCGGCAGAGCCTGTTCATCCTATTGTCCACCACTCCCGGGGAGCGACCTACCAAACCCAAATATGGCTGCGACCTCAAAAGCATTCTATTTGAACCCATCGGAGGAACCACCACCTTTTTGATCAAAGACATGATCCGAACCGCGATCCTGTTCTTTGAGCCGAGAATAGACGTGGACAGCATTGAGGTGAGCCAGGACAATGATCCGGAAGGAAAAATCTCCATTACCTTGCACTATTCCGTGAGAGCAACCAACGTTCGCAGCAACATCGTATTCCCGTTTTATAAAACCGAAGGCACCATTGTAACCGATATGCAATAGCCCCTTTGGAG
>JBCCCJ010001137.1:0-2736 GCA_039033615.1 Bacteroidota bacterium | reverse complement strand
TATCCAGTCGATGAGAACTAGCGCCCTCGAAATGAAGTTCTTTTCCATGAAACTTGGTCAAGTACTTCATTCCGAAAGCACTAGAAATTTTTGTACCTTTGTTTCCAATTTTCGAACATCAACCGAGAACTAATTTTCAACACCAACACTATGAGGCTGAAGACAATTCTATTGACGGCGCTGATGGTACTCAGCCTGGCTGGTACCGCATTTGCCCAGCAGAATATAAAGATTGGCTATGCGAACATCGAAGCTATTCTGCTGTACATGCCCGAAACCAAGAGCATGAACCAACAGATCACCACCTTCCGCGAGAAGCTGGCTCAGGATCTCCAAAATCGCCAAGCATACGCCCAAACCAAATTGGCCGAATACCAAGAAACCATGCAAGCAGGTGGATTTCCTACGGAAGCTGCTCAGAAAGCGGCGGAAGACGAACTGGTGAAACTAGACCAGGAAATCCAGCAAAAAGCTGCCGAATCTGACCAAAAGCTGATGGCCAAGCGTCAGGACCTGATGGCTCCCATCATCGAAAAAGTGCAGAAACAAATCAAGTCCCTCGCAGCTGATGAAGGCTATACCTACATCCTCAACACCGTTGACGGCGCTGGGGTATCCATCGTCCTCCACGGACCTGAAAACGATGACGTAACCGAGAAATTGATGACCCGCCTGGGGATTGAAATTCCTAACCAGAGCGGAAAATAATCCTCTCACTTGGATCAAATAACAACGGCCCACCAGGAAATCCTGGTGGGCCGCTGTATTATGTGGCTAGGGTGGATGATCAGGTAATGGGGTAGATGCATTTCCAGAGGTTATTCCTAGCTATTCTCTTGTTCTTAATACCTACGGGAATCCCAGTTTCTTTAACCAACTTACTGGAATGATTGGAAAAGGTCCAGCACCACCAGAGGGGAGGCCCCTTTTGTAAGAGTAAATGATATATAAAGTAGAGGTTCTGACGCTGATCGATGGACAGATCAAACCAATGAGTATGAATAAAAAAGTGCAGCAGGTGAAGCCCAGCAATACTTCTAAAATTCTTCGAGAATTTGACGCTCAGATTGCCGTTGAATATGAAAAAGATATTGGGCCTACGTCATCTGTTTACAGACTTAAAGACGGACGAATGATGATTCTCGGTCATTCAGATAATTAGGGTGTGATTTATCCAGATGAAGTATCCTTGCAGGAAGTGCTGGATTATAATCCAGAAGAAGACACATGGGACTTGGTTGCTTCCTATGAAGGGTATATGGACAGTATCCCCAGTTTGGTGGAAGAGTTTCGACAACAATTAGGACTGACTGCAAAAACACTAAATGGAATCTTGTTAAGCCTCAAAATGGCAGATCGGAAACTGAACAAGCTATTCAAGTCAAGTGAAGCCCCCGGTAAATTGGCTGATGAGTTTTTCCCAGGTCTTATCGCTTATTGCACGCAAGTTCTTGTTCAGGAGTTAAAAGGGGAAATATTCTTACAGCGCGTGGATGAAGAAGTCCTTTATCCAAGTGTAAAAACGAAAGATGGAAAGGTTTTTACCATATTTCCTAGTGTTTCGAAGGAATTGACCGAAAACGTTGTTGATTGTTCAATCTATCATGTAGTAGATTCAGAAATCTGTAGATATGGATTTGAATAATTTACCTAGACTCCACTCGCTATCACATGACTCGAGATCTATTTTAATTTC
The DNA here is from genome assembly GCA_039033615.1 of Bacteroidota bacterium. Lineage (GTDB taxonomy): Bacteria > Bacteroidota > Bacteroidia > J057 > J057 > JBCCCJ01. The sequence goes on along the minus strand of JBCCCJ010001137.1, from coordinate 1,040 downwards.
ATAACATAACAACTTATTCCGTTATCGGATGCTACAGCTCACTCCTCCAGTCCTTTCAACCCTTGATGGAGACTGAGACGCTGATACTGCGAGATCGCTGTCTTCCTTAGTATCTCAAATCGCTTCTCCTTGCTGGTTCCGGCTTCGATCATGACGGAGTTGAGGCTTTCGAGGTTGGCCAGGACATTGAGTTGGATCAGGTCAGCGTAATCGCGCATATTGCCGCTCTTGGCGAGTTCAGGATTGGCTTCACGCCACTGTTTGGCGGTGAGTCCGAATACTGCCACGTTGAGCAGGTCAGCTTCATCAGCATAGATGAGCCATTGGCCACCTTTGGAGGCTTGGAGTTTCGGCAGGAGGTGGTCCTTGATAGCGTCGGTGTGCAGGCGGTAGTTGACTTTGGAGAGGAAGCGGTGGTAGGACCAAGTGAGGTTGTCTCGGGAGGCTTCTTCGGCCTTGAGGCGCTGGAACTCCCGGATGAGGATGATCTTGAATCTGGCGCTGATACGAGTACCAAACTCAAAAGCAATGTCCCGGTGAGCGTAAGTGCCTCCATAGCGGCCTGCTTTGGATATTAACCCTATGGCTCCGGTCTCAGGTATCCACTCTTTGACTGACATGGTAAATCGTACGGTTCCGGCCTCGTTTCTAATTTCCTGAACTCTCAGGGAATTAAAATCAGGATTGTAAAGCCCCTCCCAGACCCCTAGAAAATCCAGCGTGTTCTTATTCCTGAGCCAGTTCTCAATGATTCTCCCACCGTGGTCGAGCTTACGAAGGGTGTACGTCAGATGTCACCAGAACAAGCATATCCCAGTAAATGGCAGTCGCGATGCGCCTGCTTGTCTCTGTAAAGCATCTGTTTCTACCAAGATGCGAATCGCCATGCGCTTCGTTTTTTTGAGAGTTGGCTCTGCCTACTTCGGCTGCCGCTCAACACAAGTCCTTGTCATTCGACAATCGCAGCCCGGAGGGATGCGCATCTTGGTAGCCAATCGAAGAGAGAAGTTTGGTAGCAGGCGCGTAGCGACTGCCATTTA
>JBCCCJ010001136.1:0-2739 GCA_039033615.1 Bacteroidota bacterium | reverse complement strand
GGTTAGGCATCTTCAGTGCCCTCCTCTGTTTGATTCACTGCCTGGTAGGCCCTCTCCTGTTGGGGGCTGTGGCTCATGCTCACAATCATGGGCATGCAGATCACTTCTGGTTGGATCATCGTTGGGATTATGTATTCTTAGCGATTGGATTTCTGGCGGTCTGGTTTTCCAGCCGGCATACCCACAGCAAGTTGCTGAAATGGGCTTTGTGGGGAACGTATGGCTTGCTGGCCACCGCGATCGTGTTTGAAACCCAACATGAAGTGCTGCGCTATTTGGTGTATGTTGCTTCCTTTGGCTTGATCGGAGCGCACCTGTTCAATCTTCGCAGCCATTTCTTCCCTTCGTTTGCCAAAGCATCCCATTGAGACATAGGAATTCCCTCAACTTTCTGTAATTTCCTGTTGGCTTTCTTATGTTTGCAGTATGAGAAAGAAACCCATCATCTACATCGGGGTAGGCCTCATTGGAGTCGCTTTGTTGGCTTTTTTGTTTCTCCCGAAACTCAATCAACGGAAATTCAACGATCTCAATGCTGTGGAAGGCAAAGTATTCGAAGTACCGTTTAAGAAACAAGGCGAACTGAGCTTCTACGATCAAGAGAGTCGGGAAGTGATCAAAACCATTGATCTGGAATTTGCGGAAAATGAGCAAGCCATCACTCAAGGCTTGATGTTTCGGCAGGACATGACCGATGAACAAGGGATGATCTTTGTCTTTGAGGCCATGGAGCCCCGTTCTTTTTGGATGAAGAATACCTTCGTTTCCCTGGACATCATTTTTGTGGATGACCTCAATCAGATCGTGAGCATTCAAGAAAAAACGACCCCTCGAAGTCAGCAATCGCTTCCTTCAAAGGGGCCAGCACAATATGTAGTAGAAGTGCTTGGAGGCTTTTGTGAACGCTATGGCATCGAAGCCGGGGACAAAATCACGTTTCAAAAGGGCAGCAGGCGTGCAAGTACGCCCTAGTTTTTTCCGACGCGGGTAGTGGGAGCTGCCTGAATAGACCTACCAGGACTGCTGAAGCCACCAGAATTTGGGGCCAAGATCCTTCCGCTGTTACTCGCACCTCCATCTGCTGCCTGTTCGCAGCAGCAACAAGGATCTGGAGGACTACTCGGACCAGAACAGCCGCTGTCGTCTAGTTTGATATTGATGCCAACTTGGAAAAACCATTGGCTGGGATTAGCTGATCCATAGTTGTAGGAAAGGTTTCCCCCCCTCTTGCTGGCGCTTGATAAGTTGGCAAACTGAGCCTCTTTTCGATACAAATAGGTCGCTCGTAGGTCCAGGCTGACTTCTTGAGTCAAGCGGATCATGCTCCCGATTCCTGCACCATAGCTCAGGCCCCAATCACTGATGACATTGCGCTCGTCAGAATCTTCGTATCCCGGAGCGAGGTCGGTGATGGTTGCAATTTCAGTGGTCCCAAACCAACGGGCACCTATCAAGCCATCCAAATAGAAACGTACCCGGGCTTCCGGGGTGAGGTAGCGAGCGATGGCATGCAATTGAGCTTGGCGATTGCCGACTCGGAGGGTTCCTTCGGCACCTGCTGGAATTTGAAGAATGACGTCCTCGGTATGCCCGCCAGCGCCGAGAAATGCGCCATTCATGCCAAAGGCAAAGGCTCCCATTCGGGTCTTGCCATATTCTGGAGAGAAAAATTCCATGTTTCCCCCCCAAGAATCCTGGTAGCCCGCATTCTGGAGCAAAACGGTTTTAGGGGCCATTTGCAAGTGGAGTCCCATGCTTGGCTGAGCCAGCAGGAAGGAGGGAAGGGAGAAAAGGGAAAGGAAGAAAAAAGAGAGGGTAGGGTAAAAGGATTTCATAGGCTTTTGTTTTCCCTGAAACAAGCGTTTATCCTACCCGAAATCAAGCAGAACGTTCTATTCGTGTAGCCCGAATGTATAATCGTGTTTAACCTAAATGGCCAATTAGGCTGCGCTAGACCTAAGCATCCAAGCCATCTTCTCGTGAGCTTCCATGATTGCGGTCATGATGTCCGCGTTTCCTTCATCCCCCAAGGAGGAGGAAAGCTCAATGCCTGCTCTGAGGCTGCGGATCAAATGCTCGTGTCCATCCGTCAATTCCATGAGCATGGCTTGAGCACTTGGGCTATCTTGGTGATTCTCTTCTAGGGTCGCCAATTCCAAGAACTGGGACATGGCACCGGGAGAGGAGATGCCCAGCATCCGAATGCGTTCGGCGAGCTCGTCGATGTAGCTATTGAGCAGCGCTGCATGCTCATCGAATAGTTCGTGGTATTCTTTGAAATGGGGACCACGAACATTCCAATGAAAATGCTTGGTCTTAACCAGTAACACCATTTCGTCGGCCAGTAAAACAGAGAGAAGATCGCTGATCTGAGCTATGCTATCTTCCGCTAGCCCGATGTTTGGGAGTGATAAAATGATTTTCATACCTTCTTAACAAACAGAAGGCGAATCTGTTTGCTCAAGCATCCAATTTTGCAGTAGGTGGATGCGCCAAAATGAAATCACTGATCTCAGAAGGCTCATCACTGAGAAAAAGAAGCTTCCCATATTCGCGGTTCCAAGCCAACTGTTTCAACAAGGGAAAAATCAGGGTTTGGATTTCATATCGCTCTGCCCCCAGAAAGACCATTGGGCTGAAATAGCCATGGGTACAGTAATGATTTTGGGCGGCATCTTGAAAAATTTCTTGGGTGGTACCGGCACTTCCTGGAGCAAATATGACTCCGTATAGGCTGAT
>JBCCCJ010001135.1:0-2742 GCA_039033615.1 Bacteroidota bacterium | reverse complement strand
CAGTAAATGGCAGTCGCGATGCGCCTGCTGACTTTCTCTGGGGCATCTGTTTCTACCAAGCTGCGAATCGCTCTGCGCTTCGTTTTTTTGAGAGTTGGTTCGGCAGGCTCACCACAAGTCCTTGTCAATAGACAATCGCAGCCCGGAGGGATGGCATTTCGGTAGCAAATCGAAGAGAGAAGATTTGTTAGCAGGCGCAGTAGCGACTGCCACATATCCCAACATCAACAGTGAATTTGGGACATGTGACGTACACCCCTTGCTTTGCTCGTTGGGTTCAGGTACCGGAAGAGAGAGGAGTTTTTTTTCACAAACGCCCTACTCCGACTGAAAGCGCAGCAACCACTGGTAAAATTTGACCTCATTGTACATCTCCGTCCAGGCATTGTGTTCAAACTCAGGATTGGATCCGGAGGTAAAAATGCGGTCGTGCTGAGCGACGTTGGCCTCTGCAATTGTGCTGGTACGGTGAAAGGATTCGCCGCAGGAGGCTTCAATCCTGGCGACCACCTCCTTGGTACGGTCATAATCCACCATGCCATCGGCTACGTTGTGGGCGGTCCAGATCGGTAAGGTGGTCAGTCCTTCGACCGTTTCGATCCCGTGGTCCGAGCCACAGATGGGGGCTACTGCTGCAAATTGGTCAGGAATTCGACTGGCAACTCCCCAAGAGCCATGTCCCCCGCGACTCAAGCCCGTCAGATAGACCCGGGAAGCATCTAGCTGGTATTCCGCCAATACTGCTTCGATCAGTTGTTGAATCTCCTCCGTGTTCTGGTAAAACTGTCCCTCGGAGATGTGCGGCAGGAGATACACAAACGTGTTCAATTTCAATTCGTCCAACTCGGTCTTGATTTCGGTAGCTGATTTCAAGTCCTTGGGCAATTCCCACTGAAAGATAGCATCCACTTCCCCGCCTACCCCCAAACCACCCTGGAAAAACACAATGAGGGGAAATTCCGGCCCTTTTTCTTCATAAGCAGGCGGAAAGTACAGGTTGTAGCCATCCAGATGACTGTCTCCGTATTGCTTTTCGACGGTTGTGATGGTGCCAATGGAGGGATGTTGAGTGAAAAGAGGCGGCATCGTAGCGCCAAACCACGCTCCAAAGAGCAGAAGGGTGAGGAAAGAGGAGGAGAAGTTCATAGTAGGAAAGGAGTTGAAGGTGGAAAAAGGGAACAAACAAGAGACAACGCTAAAAGCGAAAAGTCGCTACGCCTCGATAGATGGAGCAATTTTTTGTGGACCTTCCTCGCCCCATCCATTCAGAAAATTGCATTTGACCTTGGCAAGGGGAATGTGTAATTCTGTGCCAGAAATTTGCCCCTCATGCCCAAATCCATTGCCATTCTTGGCTCCACCGGCTCCATCGGCACCCAGGCCCTGGACGTCATTTCTCAACAGCCCGATCGCTTCACCGCCACGGTTCTCACTGCCCACCGCAATGCGGATCTGTTGATCGAGCAGGCCCGAGAGTTCCGGCCAGCTTGTGTGGTCATCGCCGACCAAAGCAAATACCTCCAGGTCAAGGAAGCCCTGGCTGACCTGCCCATTGAGGTACATGCCGGAACTGATCCCTTGGCTGAGGCAATGGCCCTGCCAGAAGTGGACATGGTGCTGACTGCATTGGTGGGATTTGCGGGCCTCCGCCCTACCCTTCGGGCCATAGAGGCGGGTAAAGACATCGCCCTGGCCAACAAAGAAACCCTGGTCGTCGCCGGAGAAATCGTCATGGAAGCTGCCCGGCAAAAAGGGGTATCCATTCTTCCCGTGGACAGCGAGCATTCAGCATTGTTTCAGTGCATGGTGGGAGAAGACCAAAACCCCATCGAAAAAATCTACCTCACCGCTTCGGGAGGGCCTTTTCGGGGCTATTCTCTCGAGCAATTGCAGGCAGTTACGGTGAAACAAGCGCTCAAGCATCCCAACTGGGAAATGGGCGCTAAGATCACCATCGACTCGGCCAGCATGATGAACAAAGGCCTGGAGGTGATCGAGGCCAAATGGTTGTTTGGACTGGAGAATGCACAGATCGACGTGATTGTCCATCCGCAATCCATCATCCATTCCATCGTACAGTTTGAAGATGGTTCCATGAAAGCCCAAATGGGCCTGCCTGATATGCGCCTCCCCATCCAGTACGCCATGGCCTATCCGCAGCGCCTGGAAAACACCTTTCCGCGCTTTGGATTTCCAGACTATCCCTCCCTGACCTTCGAACAGGTAGATACGGGTGTTTTCAAGAATCTCGCCTTGGCTTTTCAGGCCTTGGAGCAGGGCGGCAACGCCCCCTGCGTCCTCAATGCTGCCAATGAACTCACCAATCGGGCCTTTCGAGACGGTAAGATTTCCTTCCCGGGCATCGGCGACCTAAACGAAGCGGCCATGCAAGCCTTGCCTCAGATCACCCATCCCAGCCTGGAACAGTTGTTCGAGAGCGACGCCGCCACCCGGCAGTGGGTGCGAGAGCAAATTGGGTGAGTTGGGGAAATAGGGAAGTGGGGTATGGTGCTGCAATGACTTCGCTGCCGAAGTACCGTAGGCTTCTAGCCTGCGGCTATGATTCCTGTGCATGGCAAAGAGAGCTGGTAGGTTTTGAAAAGCAAGGTCCAGTATGAGTCTCTACTGCGAGAGGTGAAAGCGCGACGCGGTACCGACAACTTCCACAAGGCCCTAGAGCTGTACGACGCCGGAGAGCTGATTGAAGCGGGGCCAGCCGGGTGTGACTCTGATAAATGCCTG
>JBCCCJ010001134.1:0-2747 GCA_039033615.1 Bacteroidota bacterium | reverse complement strand
CTATGATGCATCCAGTTTGTGGTTTACTACGGCCATGGTTTATTTCTATCAGGCCAAATTGGATTCAGCCAAAGTCTGCTTGAAACGATCTGTGAGTGTAGTTGATACGCTTCCTTACCCCAATTCCAGATGTGTGTCCAATTTGAATTTGGCTTTCCTGCACAACATCATTGGGCAACCTGTAACTGCCTTGGAATACGCTCAGGCTGCCTTAACAGACGCTGAAAGCATTGCTGATGTCCCATTGACCGCCATGGTCCACCAAATATTTTCTTATACTTTTTTGGTGTTACGGAAGCCAGAGCTTTGTATCCAGTATGGCGAGCAGGCCCTGAAAATTGGCAAACATCAAATGATTGCTGCGGATTTGGCACTTCTGTATATGACCGTGGCGCAAGCCTACTATTTGAAGCAAAACATAGCAAAAGGGGACGCCTACTTAGATTCCTCGCATCAAATCAATGAGAGAATTGAAGATCCCCAAGGTCTCTATCAAGTGGAGCTGACGCGAGCTCAGATGGCGTTGGAGGTACAACAAGAGCCTGAAAAAGCCCTACGTATCCTACGCGCTACCACGGAGAAATTCCCCCTAGGGCAGCCTGGATTTGCGTTAAACAATCTAGAACGAAAGGCAATTGAAATCAGAGCCTTATTTATGGGAGAGTACTGGGAAGAAGCTGAAGCGAAGATCCAAAGCGCCTACCAAGATGCTAGTTTCCAGCAAATTACGCAACTGCACCTCTTCGCCCAACTCGCCCAAACCCTCCTCCTCGCTCATAAAGGAGACAAAGCTGCCGCTATCCAGCAACTCCTCGCCTATGAGCAGCAGCGAGACAGTCTGTACCAAGGCCAGGCAATGGAGCGAACCAGCCGCCTCGAAACCCAATTCAAGGTTCAGAACATCCGTGATCAGTTGGCTCTGACTGAAAAAGAAAAGCAGCTGGCCGAGGAAGAAAAGACCCTCGTTCGTCAACGGTGGCAGGTCATCACCTTAGCAGTGGGCGCAGTAGGGAGCATTTTGCTGGCCCTCGCCTTAGTATTCTTCCGCTCCCGCCAACGGGCTCGCCGAGATGCCGCCCACATCCGCGAACTCAGCAAGGAAGTCCACCACCGCACCAAGAACAACCTCCAGATGTTGAACAGCTTGCTCAATTTGCAAATGGATCGCCAACCGGAAGGGAGCGAAGTCCATCAGGCGCTGGACTCTACCAAGACCCGAGTGGCGGCGATTTCGCGCCTGCACCATTTGCTGTACGACAACGATCAGTTGACCCGGATCTCCTTGCCAGAATTGGTGCAGAACCTCACCAAAGATCTCCGGGAGACTGCCGGCCTGACAGAGGCCGACGTGCAAATCCAAACGGCCATTTTCCCCATTCAGGTGGATGCTGGGCGAGCCGTACCCCTCACCCTCATTCTGAACGAATGGCTCACCAATGCCTTCAAATACGCGGTGCCTACCACCGAAGCTCCGACCATTCTGATCGAGTTCAAGCAGTTGGGAAACGAGCGAATGATGCTGGTTTTCAGCGACAATGGCCCTGGCTATGACCCTTCTCAGCGCCGGGAAGGCTCTTATGGGACCGATTTGGTTCGCACCATGGTGCGTCAGTTGCATGGGCATCTGGACATGAACACAATTAACGGAACCCAATACCTGCTTCAATTTCGTAACCCTACCACCTCATGAGCATCCCCCGAATTTTCATTTTAGAGGACAAAGTATGGATCATTGATGACCTGGAGCGTCTGCTCAAAAAGTCCGGCTATTTAATTGCTGGTTCGGCGAGAAGCGGTGAGGAAGCCTTGGCTCAGATTCCTCGCTTGGCACCGGACTTGGTGCTGGTAGATATTTTGTTGGATGATGGAGGCGGAGAATTGGATGGGATTCAAACTGCCCAACGCTTGCAAGAGGTCTATCCGGTACCGATGGTGTTTTTAACCGCTTCCAAAGATTACAGTCATATGAGTCGGGTAGAGGAAATTGGGGCCAATCGCTTTGTGAACAAGCCTTTTGTGGAGACGGAATTGATTTTCAATATCAAGCAGGCATTGAAATCGGATCAACAGGCTGGGTCTCCTCCTGAGCGCGAGCAGATCATCTTGCATCATCCTAGTCGGAAAGACCGGGAAGTGGTGAAATTGCTCAAGGATCTGATCTATTTTCGAAGCACTGGTAAGAAATGCTTGGCTTTTTTCAGCGAAACCGAGTATTACCACGTGAACAAAGGGCTCACCGAACTGGAGCGAAAAGGTCTTCCTCCCAGTTTCGCCAGGATCAGTAAGCGGGAAATCATCAACCTCCAGCACGTCACCTCCTTGTTGCAATCAGAAAAAACTGTTTTCATAAAAGATCGGGGCTTTGTGGTCTCCCGTGGATATTGGGGAGGGATCAAGGGGCGATTTCAGTAGGAGGTAGTCCTTGTGTCAGACCTCGTAGGTTTCGAAAACCTGGCACTTATACACAAGCTTACCAAGGAGGATTCTCCCTCTATCTTTTTAGGCAAAGCCCTCACCACAACGGCGGGTTGGCCACGAAGTCCGAGGTGCTGGGGCGGCAATGAGCGTTGCATGGGACTTCGGCGCTTCTTTGCTTACTTTCTTGGCGACAAGAAAGTAAGGCCCGCGGCAGGCGACGTCATATTTGGACAACCACAATCCGAACTGAGGCACACAAAATAGTTGTGTATAAACCACAGGTTTCCAAAACCTACGAGCTTTATAGAACTTCCCTCACCCCACAAACG
>JBCCCJ010001133.1:0-2752 GCA_039033615.1 Bacteroidota bacterium | reverse complement strand
CGCCCGCCCGAATTCCGGTATTGATAGGAGTCATCCTATTGTTGGCGGTCAGCGGCAGAGGATTGAATTCAACCTTTGCTGCGCCTCCAACTCCTCCCGCTTTCGTCCACGATTCATCTGGAGAATTTCACCTATTGGACAATGGGATCTACGAATGCAGGACCATGGACCATCTGGTGTACCTCAAACCCCCGGTAAGTACCTGGAAGTCCGATCACAGTCCGGCCATTTGCTGGCAAGCAAGCGGCTATGAAATGAAGCAAATTCAGCAAACAGTCATTGCAGGTCAGGCGGTGTATCAAGCCATTTTTACCCGAGGTGCAGAGCGCTTATATACCGCTTGGTGGTACGACAATGGGGACCATCAAACCCACCTCCAACTGGATTGGCGACGGCGTCAATTGCAAGGGGAAACTCCCTATTGTCTGATCAATGTGACCACCGCAGAAAAAAAACTCGCTTTTTCCCCTTTGCGAAGACCTGCTACAACACAGATTGGCACAAGCCTTGTGATGAGATGGGTAGGCAATGTTTCGATAGTTGGAAACATGCGACGAGGGAGAGTTGATGATATCTGAAAATATCAGGAGAAACTCAGGTTCTGCCCAAAATGGGGTTGAGCTTTTGCAGGAGAAATTGTATGTTCGGATTAGGCAAATGCTCCACTTGTTGGCCGTAATTTCAGGCAGGTATGCAAGGCAATCAATTGCTGCAAGGATTTTGGATTATGTGTCTGGCAACCGGTATCCTACTGGTGCTGGAAGGTCTGTTTGGTGATCGGGAAACCCCCGCCAACGGCAGCCTTGCTCAAGGCGTAGATTCTGTATCCGTGGAAGTGGTGTTGGCAGAGTTGTTGGCCCATGATTCCATCCCAGAATCTGCCATCGTTCCACCTAGTAGGTCCGAAACCGAGACCTGGTCTGGGCCATTGGGGCGCTTTTTTCAAGACGTTCACAGGCTGAAACAGGCCAAAGGAAGCGTTCGGGTAGCCTATTTTGGCGATTCCATGATCGAAGGCGATTTGGTGACTGCCTCCCTTCGCAACGATTTACAGGAATTGTTCGGTGGGGTAGGCGTTGGCTTTGTGCCGCTGACTTCTCAGACCTATGGCTTCCGGAAAAGCATCAAGCATCGCTTCTCCGATCATTGGAAAGATTACAGCCTCCTCAAGAAGAATCCGACTGCCCACGGCTTTGGCATCAGTGGGGAATTCTTTCTCAGTTCCCTCAACAATCAACCCCAAAAAGCCTGGGTTCGGTTTGAAGCCACCGATTTGTTTCCCCGCACTGAGAAGTTTGAACAAGTGCGCCTGTTTTATGGGAACTCCTCCAAAGCGATTTCCGAAAACAAAGCCTTCGTCGTGGTGACCACCGACTTGGGCACCGATACCCTCCACTTGAATCCCGCAGGAGCCATCAATGAATTGGTGATCTCTCAGGAGGAGACGGCAACCCTGGAGTTGCATTTTCACGTACCGAAATCTTTGCCGCTCTATGGATTGAGCTTTGACAGTGAAGATGGCGTTTTCGTAGATAACTACGCTTCCCGAGGCAATAGCGGGATGAACCTGATTGAAATCCCTGGCGAAAACCTGTCGGGTTTTCAGGAAAAGCTAGACTATGATTTGATTGTCCTGCACTTTGGGCTCAACGTGGTATCGACCAGGCGCAAGTCCTTCAACAGCTACGAAAGAGGGATGAAACGGGTCATTCATCATTTTCAAACTCATGTGCCGGATGCAGATATTTTGCTGGTGAGTGTGAGTGATAAGAGCACCAAAATCAAAGGCAAATTGCAAACCGATCCCAGCGTGCCACTCATTGTGGAGGCCCAGCGGCGGGTTGCTGAAGAGATGGAAGTTTCTTTCCTGGATCTCTACCAGGGCATGGGCGGCCACAATTCCATGATCCGTTGGGTAGAATCCAAGCCTTCTTTGGCCCGGAGTGATTACACCCACCCCAATCGCCGTGGCGCCGCCAAAGTAGGCAACATCGTGAAGCAATTTCTGCTGGATGAATATGACCGTCATCAGACGGGTGAAACCAAAGGAGAGTTCGCGGCTCATCCTTGAACTCCCTGCTTGTCGGAATTGCCATGTATGGCTTGTTCCTATCGAGCTGCATCCCTAGCAGGCAAAGATGCTTCAGGAAACCGAAGCGCACCAGCGATTCGAATTTCGGTAGCATAGGTGAACCCAAGGATCTTGCAGGGGCATCGCGACTGCCATTTTCAACAACTTCCTCGTGAAGATTTGTGCCGTCTGAGGTCCCCCCCCAAGCAACTCTTGGCAATCTCCTCCTCATCCGCTATCTTACTGCTCTGAATCTTTGACGTATCAATTCCCCTAATCCTTCCACGCATTGGAATGTTTTGTTTGAACAGTCATTCATCGTTTGCCCCCAAAATGTCAAAAACCCCCGATTTAATTTTCCGCCAAATAGGCTCAATAGGTTGTATATCAGCCTGTTGGAAAAGAGGCAGGGTAGAAGTGCCATCCAATTTCAGGTAGGACTGCGACGTGATGTTGTAGGTCTTTCCCGTTCCCGGTTCGCCATGTAGAAGTGCCATCCAATTTCAGGTAGGACTGCGACTTACCCAGTATTGGGGCGTGGGCCCTGCGAGGTCCCGTAGAAGTGCCATCCAATTTCAGGTAGGACTGCGACGAGTGTTGAAATGTCTTGCCCGAAGGCAGTTTGCACGTAGAAGTGCCATCCAATTTCAGGTAGGACTGCGACGAGGACTTGGAACATCT
>JBCCCJ010001132.1:0-2755 GCA_039033615.1 Bacteroidota bacterium | reverse complement strand
GGGGAGCTTGCTTAGACCATGTTTGGGATAGAGAATTTGCTAAAGAAATTTCCTGATTTGAGGTTCTGACAAGCAATTTCGACGAAGAATAGCGAGCTATTTTGAGGAGAAAGTGCGCAGTTCAGGTTCTTAAAGTGGGGAATTTCTGAGAAAATTAGCGTCCCAAACATGGTCTTAGCGCGGTTCCCGATTTTGAAGCGTGACGAATAGGTTGATCAGCGTAGCACTTACGGATACGGAAGATAACAAAACACTCGCAGTCCTGGTATTCAAATTCCAGGCTTTTGATTTGAGCGGTTCTACATAGATGACGTCGTCAGGCATCAAAAAGTAATATTCTGAGTTGAGAAATTCTGACTTGGTGAGATCGAGGTACACTGCCTCGGTTTCCTGCCCGCGTTCCCGGAGGATTTTGACTTTGGTCCGATCAGCGAAATCAGAGAAGTCTCCGGCGAGAGAAATGGCTTGTAATAGGTTGGTTTTGCTATTGTAGAGGTGCTGCATACCCGGTCCGTTCACTTCGCCCAATAAGGTTACCCGAAAGGCGGAGAGTTTTACCGTAGTTGTCGCAAATTTCATATAGGGCTCCAAACGACTGTCCACAGAATCTTTGATTTGCTCGGTGGTCATGCCTTCTACCTGGAGGTCCCCAATCAATGGCAAACGAACAAAGCCATTTTCATCCACGGTGTAGCTAGAGACATATAAAGAGGCGGGGTCCACGCGCATATTGCCACCGGAACCACTCCCCTGAAAAAAGGCTGCGGTATTTTCTTGGTACGCATTCAATTGAATGGTCAGCAGATCATAGGGCCGAATTTTGTACAGATAGGTAGGAAACCGACCGTAGTTGACGATATTTTCAGTTGAGACCTGATCATCTTGCAATCCGAGGATGTCTTGATAAGAGACACAAGCGGATAGCGAGAATAGCAGTAAGCAAGAAAAGAGGGACAGTTGAGTGCCGAAAGATTTATTCATAGAAAGTTTGCTTCAAGCAGGCAAAATTCTTGCCATTCGTTTGAGGTGACGAATAACCTAAGAAAAATACGTCTTGGAAAAGTAGGTACGTGAGCGTCTGTACTACAGAGACAAACGAAAGAACGAAGCGAAAACTTTGCGCAAGATAGAAGGAAATGGAGGCTCGGATCGAAAATCACCGCTGAATTCATGTAATCAGATCGTGAATAGCGATTTTTAGGTATTGAGCCGTTGACCTTACTTTTTGGCGATTGAAATAACCGAAAAGTCAATGGGTTTTTCAATACAGTTCAGGGCTGGGCCTTGCTTGACCAAAAGAACAAGGAAAAGTATCGGCTCAGTCAGCAGCTACGACCGTTGAACCCGGATTTGTCCGGGGACGCAGAAAATTTGGGAACTTTGGAACAACTCTTGTAGATACGAGATCGAATTCGCTGAATCGGGCTTCTCAAATTGAGAACTACCTTCTTTTTAGCGACCCTCTCCATTCACAGCTATTCCAGGAACAGCCGGAACCCGCATGAAAAAATTTCTTTCAGATACGCTCTTCATTACCGCAGGCGGTTTGATCAATCGTGTCAAAGGGTTGGTCTTTATTCCGCTCATTATCGCTGCGGTAGGGATGGACAGCTATGGAGCCTTCGTTCAGATCCTGAACAACATCCGACTGGCCAAGCCATTTGCCTCTATCGGTCTGGGAATGGGATTTCAGCGGTTCGCCTCTTCCATTGATAAGAAGGAAAAACGCCTGCTGAGCCAACATTTCTTTTCTGTCTTTGCTGCCACCGTCGCCTTTGGGCTGATTGGGGTGCTGGTGTTGTTTGTGCTTTCTTCTTATCTGAGCCTTTGGTTTTTTGAAGGAAAGTTTCTGGCAGCTGTACAGGTTTCTTCCCTGGCGGTCCTCTCGAACACGATGTATTCTAACATCAGTAAGTTCATGTTGGCCCGCAAAAATTTCAAACTCTACTCGGTTCTCACCTTGATATATGAGCTTTCTCCCTACGTGGCCTTTGTCATCGGGATTTTGGTGAAAGGAGAAATCTTCTGGGGCATTGTGAGCTACGTGATCACGGATTTGGTGACCGTATTGATCATGCTGGGATTCATCGTAAAGGATCTCAAGCTAGTGATGCCGAAAAAAGCTCTTTTCCTCCAGTATTTTCACTTCTCCTATCCATTGGCCATTGCTGAGGTAGAGGGGGGACTCTTGGACAAGGTGGATCGCTACTTCATCAGTGGGTTTTTGGGTCTGGAGGCGGTAGGGATCTACAACATCATCTATCGGGTCTGTAGCATCATTGATTTCATCACCACCCCGATCCGCAAGCAAATGATGAGCTACCTCCCCAAGGTGTGGGACAAGGGCTTTCATCAGGAGGCCATCAGTACCATTCGCAACAGCCTATTGTTGTTCTTGCTGATCACGACCGGGATGCTGGTCTGCTTCACCCTCTATTTCGATAAGATCTTATTCGTCCTGGCCCAAAAGACCATTGAACTTCCCAATCTGGAAGTCATCGTCCTACTCATCGGACTGGGAATCATTGCCTCTGCTGCCAAACGCTTTTACTACCTACTCATCAAATTGAAGAATAAAAGCATGGATCAATTGTGGTATCAATTGATCGGCTTGGTTCCCAATGTGATCCTGAATTATCTATTGATCCCGCAATACGGGTTGTTAGGTGCGGCAATGGCCACCTTTGTGAGTTATATCCTGATCATTGCAGTGATCAACTTCCGCCACAAACTGAATCTAGACGGACAATTTTTC
>JBCCCJ010001131.1:0-2767 GCA_039033615.1 Bacteroidota bacterium | reverse complement strand
CAGGCACCTCCGTAATACGAATCGGATATGTCAAAGTGGAAGTGTACTCCTGATTGAGGGCGGCCAGCAACCACAGAATCAAGGCCAAGCTGAAGGAGATCAATAACACAACCCCTTGCCGTTGCCCCTTTTGGGAGGGAGCTAACAGCAAGGCCATGAAGCGATTGAACAAAGTTCTCATGCTGGCTGGGGTTCCCTTCTATTTTCCTTTGGATTCTTCAGTAGGAACAGGCTGTAGGGCCGTTTTGTTGATTCGAAGTTTTGTGTTGTTATCCACCCGAACCACGACTGATTGTTCATCAATTTGTTCGATAAAACCATGAATCCCCCCTACTGTGATGACCTTGCTCCCTTTCTCCAGGCTTTCCCGGAATTCACGCTCCGTCTTTGCGCGTTTTTGTTGAGGACGAATCATGAAAAAGTAGAAGACTGCAATGATCCCGGCCAGGAAAACAAATTGCATATAACCGGGGCCTGCCGTTGGATCAGCAGCTCCATCTTGCAGTAAGAATGACAAGTATTGCATAGTGCTAAATTTTCGTTCAAGGTATTAACAAAAATGGACAAAAGAGAATGGCAGATGACCTAGCCGTTCTCTTTTGTCCAAATGGTGGAAAAGTTTTGCTACTTACTTAGCAGTTGCAGCCTGAACTTCGCCAGTGATACGGAGGACTTTGGTGATAGAACCATCAAAGTTTCCAGTAACGGTAACGGTTTTGGTTTGACGACCAGACTTACCGGTGGTATTGAAGGCAACATCAATGAATCCTTCGTCCCCAGGAGCTACTGGCTCATTGCTGTAACTAGGAGTCGTACATCCACAAGAAGCTTTTACCCGAGTAAGGGTCAAAGGCTCAGAACCAGTGTTCTTGAAACGAAATTGGTGCGTAACGGTGGTACCAGTAGGAACCGCGCCATAGTTATATTCGTTAGAATTCCACTCAACAGTCGTCTTGGCCAGATCCTCTGCTTCTGCCTGAAAGTCAGGCTTCTTGGTTTCGGGAGGCGTCTGTACTGGAGCAGGAGCAGGCTTAGCTTCAGGTTGAGAGTTTACGGCAGTGCTCTCGGCACTACCAGAAGTCTGGCAGGAAACAAAGGTCAATGCCACTGCTACTACCATGAGAGAAGAAAACCACTTTTTCATAATGTTTTGTCTTTGTAATTGCAATTTGAGCGATTAACTAAAAGATTAGTACAAAGATACACACAAATCTGAACTCCACAATAGGGGAGCTTGTTAATCAAGGTTTTTTACCACATTTTCTGCGAATTCCGAGGTGCTACAAGGGCCTCCAAGGTCCTTGGTCGTCTGGGTTGAATCCGCCAAAGTTTTGAAGAGCGCCGCTTCTATTCGATCAGCGATTTCTTTCAGATTCAAATGACGCAACATCAACAAGGCTGATTTGAGCAAAGCGGATGGATTGGCCAGCCCTTTGCCAGCGATGTCCGGAGCAGTTCCGTGAACGGCTTCGAAAATGGCACAATCGTCGCCAATATTCGCCCCCGGAACCAAGCCCAAGCCCCCGATCAACCCTGCGGACAGATCAGAAAGGATGTCCCCAAACAGATTGGTGGTTACCATGACATCATATCGCTCCGGGTACATCACCAACTGCATACACATATTGTCGACGATGCGATCCTCGGCCTGGATATCAGGGTATTCTTCGGCGATTTCACGTCCCACGTTCAAGAACAATCCGCTGGATTGTTTCATGATGTTGGCCTTGTGGATGATGGTTACTTTTTTTCGGCCTTGCGCTCGGGCGTATTCAAAAGCAGCGCGGATGATTCGCTCTGATCCTTTCCGGCTGATTCGAGCGATGGCATCGGCAATTTGATTGCGTTCATCCATGATCTCAAAACCGGAGTACATGCCTTCGGTATTCTCTCGAAAGAGTACCAGGTCAACATTATCGAAACGAGATTTCACACCGGGGATGCTGCGGCAGGGCCGCACATTCTGGTACAGATCGAATACCTGTCGTAAGGTAACATTGATGCTTTTGAACCCCTCCCCTACTGGAGTAGTCAAAGGGCCTTTGAGGGCGATCTTATGTTCTTCGATGGATTCCAGCAATTCTTTGGGAATCAACTCTCCCACTTCGCGAAAGGCGGTCAGGCCAGCCATTTGCTCGTCGAAGGTCAGCCCGCTGTCTGCGGCTTCCAGGATGTGTACCACAGCATCTGTGATCTCGGGACCGATTCCATCACCGGGAATCAATGTAATTGTGGGCATAGAGGGGATAAAAAGTAAGTCAGAAGTACGTATACATAAACGGAGTTGATCAGACTTGAGAGACTGTTCAACTCAGGATTAGTAATGAGGGTACGTAGTAGGCGTAGTTCAGGATTTAGGATTGGTCGGAGTCGGCTCCTTTTGGGTGCTGAAGTCAATCAACCCACGACCTCGTTTGATGATTTTCCCTCCTTTGCGAAACTCAACATATAGGCTATCAAGAATGCCATTGATGAATTTGCTGCTTTTGGGAGTACTATAGGTTTTGGCCAACTCTAGGTATTCGTTGATGGTAACTTTAATGGGAATTTCTTCAAAGTTGAGCATCTCACAAATGGCCATGTGCATCAAAATGCGATCAATGCGAGCGATCCGCTCCAGTTCCCAGTTTTCAGCCTTTCGCTTGATCAATTCGTCATATTGATCTGCATGCTTCATAGACTCAAAATACAAAGAACGAAGAAGGCGGGTATCTCCCGAGAGCCGTTTTTTGTTTTACAGGTCCTGCACTTCCTGAGCCAGATCTTT
>JBCCCJ010001130.1:0-2771 GCA_039033615.1 Bacteroidota bacterium | reverse complement strand
CTGATGGAGTTCCGTCAATTCCTCGTTGTAGCGACGCTCCAATTCGGCGAGTAATTTCTTATCCCGGGCCTTGGCTTTGCTCTCTTTTTTCTCTTTCGAGAAGAGCATTTTGTCGATGACCACCCCTTTGATGGAAGGAGGTACCCGCAAGGAAGCATCCTTTACGTCTCCCGCCTTATCACCGAAAATGGCTCTCAACAGTTTTTCCTCTGGAGTTGGGTCAGATTCTCCTTTCGGAGTGATCTTGCCAATCAGAATGTCGCCAGGATTTACCTCAGCTCCTACCCGGATCAATCCATTGTCATCTAGGTGCTTGATTGCATCCTCGCTGACGTTAGGGATTTCACGAGTCAGTTCTTCTTCTCCGCGTTTGGTATCACGCACTTGGAGTTCAAACTCTTCGATGTGAAGGGAAGTATAGACATCCTCCATCACGACTCGTTCCGAGATCACGATCGCATCCTCGAAGTTGTACCCCTGCCAAGGCATAAATGCGACCAGCAAGTTCTTTCCGAGGGCCAATTCTCCGTCTTCTGTCGCGTATCCATCCGCAATGACCGTCCCTTTGGACACCTTGTCTCCTACCTTGACTACGGGGCGGAGATTGATGCTGGTGTTTTGGTTGGTACGGGAAAATTTGGGGATGGTGTACGTAACCAGATTGGAATCAAAACTGATGATGTCAGCTACTGCGTCTCGGTCGTAGCGAACCACCACTTTGCTCCCATCCACATAGTCTACGACTCCATCTCCCTCAGCGAGGAACATAGAGCGAGAGTCGAAGGCAACTTTCTCTTCAATTCCCGTTCCGACAATCGGCGCTTCTGGTTTCAACAAAGGTACCGCCTGACGTTGCATGTTGGATCCCATCAAGGCCCGGTTTGCATCGTCATTTTCGAGGAAAGGAATCAGAGAAGCCGCGACACTCACAATTTGGTTGGGTGCCACATCCATATAGGCCACATTCTCCGGTTCAACCACCGGGAAGTCACCCATTTTCCGGGCCTTTACCTTCGGATTGAGGAAATCTCCTTTTTCCGAGATCGGCGCATTGGACTGGGCAATGATGATGTTGTCTTCTTCTTCCGCACTTAGGTAGGTCGCGTCAGGAGCAACCTTTCCGCTTTCGACCTTCCGATAGGGAGTCTCGATGAATCCCATTTCGTTGATCTTGGCGTAGGTACAGAGAGAAGAAATCAGCCCAATATTAGGTCCTTCCGGGGTCTCAATTGGACAGAGACGACCGTAGTGGGTATAGTGTACATCACGAACCTCAAAGCCAGCGCGCTCACGGGACAGTCCACCAGGTCCCAAAGCAGATACCCGACGTTTGTGCGTCAGTTCTGAGAGGGGGTTGGTCTGATCCAAGAACTGGCTCAGCTGGTTGGTCCCGAAGAAGGAATTGATCACACTAGACAAAGTCCGGGCGTTGATCAAATCAGCTGGGGTGAAGATCTCGTTGTCGCGGATGTTCATTCGCTCCCGAATGGTACGAGCCATCCGAGCCAAGCCAACGCTGAACTGAGCATACAGCTGCTCTCCAACGGTACGAACCCGTCGGTTGCTCAAGTGGTCAATGTCATCCACGTGGGTTTTGCTGTTTTTCAGCTCCACGAGATATTCTACGATTTTGATGATGTCGCTTTTGGTCAGAACCTGGCTATCTTCATCAAATTCACCGTGCAATTTTTTGTTCAGACGATAACGCCCTACTTCTCCGAGGTCGTATCGCTTATCACTGAAGAACAGCTTGTCGATGACCCCCCGAGCCGTTTCTTCGTCAGGTGGCTCAGCGTTCCGCAGCTGCCGATAGATCAAATCGACGGCTTCAGACTGAGAGTTGGAGTTATCTTTTTGAAGGGTGTTGTAGATGATGGAGTACTCCGCCGCATTGGTGGACTCAGAAACCAAGATCATGGATTCTACCCCAGATTCTACAATCTGCTCCACGTCTTCCTTTTGGATGACGTGATCCCTTTCAAACAGCACTTCATTTCGAGTGATCGATACCACTTCACCGGTATCTTCATCTACGAAATCTTCTGTCCAGGTACTCAGGATCCTCGCGGCGAGTTTCCGTCCTACACATTTTTTCAGGCTGGTCTTGGTGATTTTCATCTCCTCGGCCAGACCGAAAATTTCCAGAATGTCTTTGTCCGTGCTGTAGCCAATCGCCCGCATGAGGGTAGTTACCGGAAACTTCTTTTTCCGGTCGATGTAGGCATACATCACGTTGTTGACATCTGTAGAGAATTCGATCCATGAGCCTTTGAATGGAATGATCCGGGCTGAATACAGCCGGGTTCCGTTGGCATGGAAAGATTGACCGAAGAACACTCCGGGCGAGCGGTGTAACTGACTCACTACCACCCGCTCGGCTCCATTGATAATGAAGGTACCGTGCGTGGTCATGTAAGGGATATTCCCCAGGTACACTTCCTGAGTAACGGGCTCGAAGTCCTCGTTTTCAGGGTCGGTACAATAGAGGAATAATTTGGCCTTCAGAGCAACCGAGTGGGTCAGCCCTCGCCCTTTACATTCCTCAATCGCATAGCGAGGAGGATCGATGTAGTAATCCAGAAATTCAAGGACGAAGTTTTCCCGCGCGTCGGTAATCGGGAAATTTTCCTTGAACACTTTGTAGAGTCCTTCATCCGTCCTCAAGTCAGGCGGAGTATCCACCTGCATGAATTCACGGAAAGACCTCAATTGTACCTCCAGAAAATCCGGGTAATCAATTACCTTTTTGATCTTGGAGAACGAGACGCGTT
>JBCCCJ010001129.1:0-2773 GCA_039033615.1 Bacteroidota bacterium | reverse complement strand
GATGTAGACGGAGTGTCGCGTGTCTGTGACTGATCCGCCGCACACAGTGCCCAAAAGCAGAAGCAGGGTATGAAGAAAACGGCTGGCACTTACCCACTTCCATCGACCGGGTGTACGTCACCGAAAAAGCAAGATCGGTGTTAGGGTTTGAGCCCCTGCGGGATTATGAAAGCTGCTGGTGAGTGGCAGTGGTTGATTCGTGAGCGAGCTTTTCCGGCACTGGCGAAGGTTGGAAAATCTTCTCCAAAATCTTGCGGGTGATGAGATAAGTCGGTTTTACCCCAACCGTTCCCAGACTTCCAGAAGCGAGGGTTCCCCCGGTTTTCAAGGGATTATCCGAGGCATAGTAGGCATATCGAAGGGTTACGCCAGACTGAATGCTCTTCCGAATCCAAGCCGCCGCCTGAATGGCTTTTTGGTAGTGAGCCCCCTCCATTTCCAACCCAATGGCGGCCCAGCTGGAATTCTTGAAGTAGGCCAGAACATCCCGGTTTTGCAGGGAAGTGCCCAAGACCGTGATCATGGGTCCGGCGCAAATCATCCCAGGCCAGTCTTCGAAGTCTCCCTTGGTGAAGTCGTTTTCAAACGGATAGTTGTCAGCGGTGCCTTCAAAGATATGGGCTGTTGGCACCATGATGTCCCCCTTGCCGCCGTGCAGAATCCCTGCTTTGCCCATGATGGAAATGGACTCCATCGGCATAGGCACCCGGTCCTCCCCGATTTCAATCGGTTTGAGGAGTTCGTCCATGGTCTCGTAGGCCTGTTCCCCAAAGGCATAATCCATCACAATCAAGATGGGAGCTTCCTTTCCGAACATCTCCCGATCTACCGTCAATTCGGGAGAAAGCTGCTTGGGATTGATTTGGGCAGTGTCAAAAATCTGTACTGAGATGTTGGTTCCGAATGGGTCATCCAAGCGGTACATCCCGTGCTTCACGGCGTACTCCTCTACTCTTTTTCGCAATTCATGGCTTTCGGGCTTACTCAACAATAAGGTCAATTCATCTAGCGGCATCTGTTTGCCTACCGTTCTCACCAAGGCGGGGTACGCGTAGAGCGAATTCATCACACTATGCAGGTTGGCACTGATGATGTGCATGGGTCGCTGATGAAGGCCGTGATCGACCAGGAAGGATTTCAGGCGATTGGCCCAGCGTTCTCCGTAGATGTGATGGCCGATTCTTTCACGTAAGGTAGGAGAAAAACTGATTTCCCGCCGTTGGCTTTCCAGATCGTCTTCCATCGCAATCCGGCCCAACCAATAGACCACGCTGAACAGGCCATTGTTGTCGTTTGGACGCTTTCGAAGGCGCTCGTAGGCATACTTGGTTTCCTGATAGGTTCGGCCCAAAATGGTGCTCAGATGAGCAAAGGCGCTTTCGATATTTCGTTCATCCAGGGAGGTTTCTCCTAAGGCAATTTTTTCGATATGTCGCCACTCGATTTTGGGGATGCCTTCCTCATCCAGCGCATGGTTTTTGATTTTTTCCGCCTCCATGTACATGAAAGTCAAGTGGGTCAGGATGTCGTAGATTTCACTCCGACCCCGGGTAACTTCCACAAACATGTGTTCCTGATCAATCCGGTAACAATTTCGGCGGCGAGCGGCAGGGACAATCACCTCAAATTCGGAATTGCTGTAGCCCTCTTCAGAAATGAGTTTGATAAACCGACATTCCTCTATCCCCTTTGGCAAACGATCCACCACATATACCAGCCCAGACAATTCAACTTTGTTGGGATCCGACATAGATCCATAGATTTCCGGGCTCAGGGTCAACAAGGCATCTGTGAGCACTTCTCCAGCTTCTCCCAGATGCTGATATGCGCCATTGTTAAACAAATGACGCATTTCGATATATAGTCTTTCGATGGCGGCCCGGGCCTCCCGAGCCCGACTGAGGGCAAGTGCATTGATTTTCATACTCAAAGGTACGGTTTATCTCCTTGGAGGATGCATTCTGGCATGCATTCTGCGCAGGTTTGGTGTCAATTGTGTATATTCTTGATGTCATGAGGATTGACTTTTTTTGCATAAGACCGTCATACCAATGACGAAATGCTTTTTCCACACACTTCCCAACCGCCCCATTATGAAACATCTCTCCTCTTTTCTATTTGGGTTTTGTCTCTGTCTTTCTTCTCTGATCGGTCAGAATGCATATTTCCTTCCTCTTGGGGAAGGGCAACAACCAGGTATTGATAGCCTGAATCGCTTGGGAGTTGCTACCGCTCAATTGCAAGTATATCCTACAGAAGTTATTTATGCGCACCACGGAGCGACTTTTTTGTATCAATACTCTGCGACGAAGGAACTCCAGGCCATCTGCATGAATCGTCGATTCGATAAATGGGGACCTACCCAAGATGCGATGAACAGTTGCCTGACCTATTTCCGGGGCTTGCGCATTCAGGAAGTCACGAATCATGCTTCGGGGCAATCCCGGCATTATGTATGGCTGGATACCAGTCTGAACCAACGCTTCGAAATGAAGGTTTTGCCACTTGGGAAACGGCAATTTCTCATTCAACTCTCCCGCCGTCAAGCCTCCGAGGTTCAATTGGCCAACCAATAAGGGGCCTTTTCGTCTAGGCTTTTCCTCCCTTCACAACGAGTTGTTTGAGGGAGACTCTCTACGGACCATTCACAAAAAAGAAAAGGAGTGGTTGCTTGAACCACTCCTCCCCAAAAATACGGAAAATTACTATCTGTAAATTTCTTTTCTGGGTGTGTACCTATTTCAGTGATCCTCCCTAGAAGGGGCGAAAGGAT
>JBCCCJ010001128.1:0-2779 GCA_039033615.1 Bacteroidota bacterium | reverse complement strand
GGGCGAATCAACAGCTCTATTCTCCGCAGACCGTTCAATATCTGGGCTCCATTTCCAAGCCAGTCATCGGCATGGCTTTGATGTTTGCGGTTCAGGAAGGGCTGCTTCGACTTGATCAACCGATCAACGAATATCTACCCTTTGAAGTAATTCATCCATTTTTCCCGGAAACCCCCATTACGCTCTGGCACCTAGCTACCCACACTTCAGGGATGGTCGATACCAAAGAATATGGCCGATCCTACCTTCCCGTTGAGCAAATCGCCCTCCATAAAAAGGAGTTGCATCCGCATTACTATTATCGCGCGAATCGGCAACAAGGAAATCTTCCGATGAGCATGGCGGATTTTCTACAAGCGCAATACGTCAAAGGCGGAAAATGGTATAAAAAGAAGCATTTTCTCAAAGAGCCTCCCGGAGAGCAGTATGAATATAGCAATGCGGGTGCTGCCTTGGCAGCTTTGGTGATTGAGGAAGTAAGCGGAGAGTCTTATGCGGATTTTGTCAAAAATCGGGTGTTTCAGCCGCTGGGATTGACAGATACCTATTGGGAATTGACCCAAGTGCCCGAGGCGAAGTATGCAACTCCCTACTGGTATGACCAAACTCCTTTCCCCCGCTATACACTCATCACCTATCCCGATGGAGGATTGCTGACTTCGGTAGCGGATATGGCTCGCCTGACTCAGGAGTGGATGCGAGGCTACCATGGGGAGAGCGAATTGCTGCCCCAATCTGCTTTTGAGGAAATGCTGAAGGTCCAATTCGAAGGCGGAGATCGTCCGGGATTGTTTTGGGATCATACCGATGCGGGTTGGGTCGCACATGGAGGAGGAGACCCCGGTACCTACACCCTGGTGATGTTCCATCCAGAGAAAAACCTGGGAAAAATTTTCTTCACCAACATCTTCGCTGATTTCAGTGACGAACAAAAGGCCCAGTTCCGGGAGATCTGGGTCTTGATGAGTGAGTATCAGGATCGAATGCTTGCCGAATGATTACAATAAGGCGTCCACTGCTTGCAAAGCTTGATCCAGGCCAGCGGCGTTTCGTCCGCCAGCGGTAGCGTAAAAAGGCTGTCCGCCGCCCCCACCTTGGATTTCCTTCGCCAGGGTCCGCACCATATTTCCCGCGTGGTATTGGTTGTTCTCGGCTAGGTCCTCACTTTGGATGATACTCAACAAGGGTTTGGTATTCACCACGGCACCCAGTACGATCAAGGTCTGAGAAGTATGCTTCCGCAACTCAAAAGACAATTGCTTCAAGTCATCGGAAGTGCCCAGATCGACCTTTGCCCGAATCAACTGGATCTCTCCTTTGGTTTCGGCGGTTTGCAGGAGTTGATCTCGTACTTGCACCAACTTCTCCGCTTTGAGTCCCTCCAACTGCTTTTCCAGGCTGCGGAGGTGGGTGGTCATCTCCTCGACCGCTTTCTCCACATCTGCCGGATGTTTCAATTGGGCAGCTACTCGGTCCAGCCGCTCCGCCTTGTCAGACAGATAAGCGATGGCCCGATCACTGGTATAGGCTTCTATCCGACGTACTCCTGCTGAAATGGAGCTTTCCGAAGCCAGTTTGAACAGGCGAATCTCTTGGGTATTCTGGACATGAGTTCCGCCGCACAATTCCACACTGAATTCTGGATCAAATACGATGGTGCGTACCAGATCCCCGTATTTTTCTCCAAACAAGGCCATCGCTCCCATGGCTTTGGCTTCTTCGATGGGAATATTGCGGTATTCGGTCAGTGGTATGCCCGCTGCGATTTTGGCATTGACCAGATCCTCAATTTGGGAAAGGACTTCAGGAGATACTTTTTCGAAATGGGAGAAATCAAATCGCAACGCTTGATCCGTGACCAAGGAGCCGCGTTGTTCTACATGATCCCCCAAAAATTGGCGGAGGGCCGCATGCAGCAGGTGAGTGGCAGAGTGATTGGCTCTGACTTTTCTCCGAAAATCGGCATCTACTATCGCCTGCCAATCTCCCTCGGCAGAATCAGGCAAGCGATCAACCTGATGGACGATCAACTGATTCTCTTTGCGGGTGGTCAGCACCTGGATGGTCTCTTGGCCATTCGTCAGGGTCCCACGGTCTCCTACCTGACCGCCACTTTCCGCATAAAAAGGCGTTTCCGCAAGCACCAATTCGAGGATTTCGCGTTCCTGGGGCTTTTGTTTCTTCTTTTTGCCTTTGCCCGGCTCAATGATGGCCACCGTCCGATACTGCAACATGCGGGTAGACAACTCCAGGGTGTCATATCCTTTGAAAGGCGGTAGGTCCAGGGAATCATGCACCACGATCCAATCCCCGGTTTTGCGCTCTTTTTTGCTTTGGGTTTTCTGGACTTCCAGCAATTCCTGGTAGCGATCCATATTCACCGTCAGTCCCTTCTCTTTGGCCATGACTTCGGTCAGGTCAATGGGGAATCCGTAGGTGTCCTTGAGGCGAAAAGCGAAGTCTCCTTCTACTTCTTTCAGCTCAGGGTTCGTTTTTGTATAACTCTCAAACAAATTGATCCCTTTGTCCAAGGTTTTGAGGAACCCTACTTCTTCGGCCTGGATCAATTGCTGGATGAACGCCTGTTGTTGCTGGACTTCTTCGAAGACCGAAGCATATTGCTCTGCCAGCAAAGGAACCATGTCAAACAAAAAGGGCTGCGAAAAATTCAGGAAAGAATATCCGTAGCGGACCGCCCGACGCAGAATCCGCCGAATGACGTATCCTGAGCCTTCATTGGAAGGAATTTCTCCATCAGCAATGGCAAAGACGATGGCCC
>JBCCCJ010001127.1:0-2781 GCA_039033615.1 Bacteroidota bacterium | reverse complement strand
TCTCCAACCCCTCTTGCACGAATGCATGAGTCGGCGCAAGGGGACGAAATCTTTCTGGTTGCTTGTGACTGACTCTGTGCAGGTAGCGATATCGCTCTTCCCCCTCGTCGTGGAGATGGTATTGCCCATAAATGACATGCTGCCTGCTTCCATCGCTTTTCAGATTTCTGGGGTTTTCTCCAGAACCTTGGCCGATCTAATGGGGGCTTCGTAACGAAAGTCAACATCTCGCTCGGCAGCCTCCCTCCAAGCATCTGGATTGTGGCAGTGAGCGTAGTTCATGTCTAAATAGGTGTGGTCTATGTAGACCAAGGGTGCGCTTTCATCATGATAATTGGGCAACTCACTTTCCCTTCTTTATCCCACAAAAAAATGACCACGTTTTAATCTCGTCAATGCCATAGCTCTGAAAGCATTAGACCACGTTTGGGACAGAAAATTAGCGTCCCAAACATGGTCTTAGCTGTTTCGTTTTGCGTACGTAAGGTTTTCCAGCGTTTCCCCATCGTAGCGCCATAGTACCCCGTAGCGACCCCCGAACCAGAGGTTTCCTGCCGGACCTTTGAGGATGAATCG
This sequence comes from Bacteroidota bacterium, assembly GCA_039033615.1. Taxonomy (GTDB): domain Bacteria; phylum Bacteroidota; class Bacteroidia; order J057; family J057; genus JBCCCJ01. The sequence continues at coordinate 2,205 of JBCCCJ010001127.1, read as the reverse complement.
AATGTCTCCCAAGAATTCTCCTTTGTGTTTCAAGGGGAAAAAACTACCTCCATCAAAGTAGCAAACCCCATTCCCCGTTCCGATCCACATGATGCCGGATTCATCCTCAAAAAAGCACACCACGTTGCTGTCGCATAAGCCATCTTTGACGGTGTAATTGTGAAAGCCATGCCCATCATAGCGACTGATGCCTCCATCGAGGTTTTGAATGCTCCCAAACCAAATATTGCCTGCCTGATCTTCATAGCTGGAGGTGATCATGTCTCCGAGTAGGCCATCCTCCACCCCAAAAGGGGTCATAGCTTCTCCATCATAGCGGTTGATTGCGCCGTGGGTCATGGAGGTGAACCATATATTGCCAGATTGGTCTTCCAGAACGCTGGTGATGCAGTTGTGGTACACACTGTCTGGTTGCAATCTTCCGCCAAATCGCAGAAAAGGGATAAAGTTTTGACCATCAAAGCGATAGGCGCCACTTGCGTCGGTACCCAACCAAAAGTTTCCGTTGCGATCAAGGGAGAGGTTCAGCACGTAGGTGGTCGATCGGCTGGGGAAGCCTGTTTCTGGTGATACCTCCTGAGAAGCCACTTCTGGGAGGGGAATGGGTTCAAAGCTGCTACCATCAAATCTACAGAGTCCCACCGCAGTACCAAACCACAGGACGCCTTCTTCATCTTCCACCACAGAAGAGACTTCATTGGAGCAAAGGCCGTCTGTTTCGGTCATCTGTAGGAAGGATGATCCATCGTATTTGAATACTCCTTCATTGGTAGTGGTGAACCATATAGCCCCATTCGAATCGACAAACCCATTGGTCACGATATCTCCCGCGCCGTATTTCGTCAGAGATGCTTTTTTCGTTGGTAGCACCTCACTTTGGGCGGTGGGCTTGCTGGAGAAATGGCAGGAATTGATCAGGAGGAACAACGAAAGTAGGAAGCGGGGCTTCATGGGGCGGGATTTGGGTTCAAAAAGGAACCGCAATCTAGGCAACCTATTCCATATTGGTTTGGTAGGGGGGGGACGTCACATGTCACAAATTCATTGGTGACGTTGTCAAAGATGACAGTCGCTAGGCACCTGCTTCCAAATCTACTCTTCAAGAAAAGCAGGCGCATCTCGACTGCCATCTATTGGGAACTTCTCTCCCGTTTAACAAATTCAACTAGCTATATAGTCTTCGTTAGTATCGGGTTCAAAGAGAGCAAGTTGCCCTTTTGTTCGCTCATAGCTTGCAAAATTAGACAAGCAAATCAACTCATTGATTCTTGAGAGGTCCTTAGATCTATAAGCTTCTTGGATAGCTTTTTGGGTTTCCTCGGGGATGGAATCTAGATAGGGGATTTGGAGTTTTTTAAGGTTTTGACTTTGCCATCTAGGATAGCCTCCATTCATTTTGTTCCCAATTTCGCTGAGCTGTTCCCGGATAAAATCAGACATGAGGACTGCTGCTAATAATTCGAGATCGGGAATATCTTTGCCAGTGATGTAATATAGATTGTGGTGAGGATAGTAATCTCCTCTATCAATATGGATCAGAGAATTCCCAGTAATGTCAGGTAAAATAATCTTTGGAGAATTGGTCAATTGAGGCCGGACTTTGTCAATGGTGCGATACCAATTACTAGGATTCTTTTTTGAGACGTGCCGACTCATCAATTGCTCATAGTGTTTATGCAGATAAGCTTGAGCTTTCGGGTATTGGTCAAGGTTGATCAAATCTCCAGTGGGACTGTATGGATTGAGAAAATAAGTTCCATCCCAACGAATTTCTGTTCCGCGGACATCTCGGGAAGTGAGCATGGGAAGTAAAATCTCTTCTTCTACCTCTTCTTTGAGATTTTTGCCGATGAAAACTTTATCTCTCCCTGTCGCAACTCCAATTCCGATCTTGAAACCTTGCCCTAGAATGGAACTAAGCTTAACTGTCTTGTTATTGATGCGATAATCGCGGGTAAACCAGCTCTCTGGATTGCCGTTCAAGATTTTACTTGGGTTTGCTGCGAGTGAAAATGTTGAGAGAGATGAGAGGTCTTCTACCTGATGATAGGGGATCTTTTTAGGGGAAGAAGCATGTTGAACGGTAGTAATGGCTGGATAGGCAATAACTGACTCCTCAAAGACTTCGACATTTTCCAGGTTGATGATGTGTTCAAAACGGAATTTTTGAGAGATCAAGGCCCTAAGCTGCTTTCCGTATTGGTT
>JBCCCJ010001126.1:0-2782 GCA_039033615.1 Bacteroidota bacterium | reverse complement strand
CTTCGAGAACCTGATCGGCGCACTTTTCCCTCACAATAGCTAGCTATTCTTCGTCAAAACTGCTTGTCAAAACCTCAAATCCGAATATTTCTTTAGCAAATTTTCTGTCCCAAACATGGTCCAACCCAAAGATGATTGGAGAAATGTCTTGTAATGGGGTCAACATACGTAAAGGCTAGATATCAACTCACCCAAACCATATCATAGTGCGACACCTTCGCACCTACCTGTTATTACTTAGCTTCTGTTGCATTTGGCGGTACGCCCCGGCGCAAGTGCCGGGGTACTCCGGATTTCGCACCCTCCTCCAGATAGAAGGCAATGCTTTTCCGGCGGCGCTTCAAGCCATTCAAGGGAATGGGCTAGGGGTTAACCTTTGGCCCAGCCTTTCTATTGAGCATGTCATCAGTCGTCGGACATCAGTAGGAGCGACCAGTTTTTGGTATGACAGCCAAACCCGTTACGACTACGAAGGTCGCAGCGGTCAGGTCCAGTTGACCGGACTCGCCGTGGGTGCCTTTGTTCGCTCTTACGCTTTCTTGCGTCGGGGACACATGGCTCCCATTGGCATCTTTCAGCAGGTAGAACTCAGCTACCTGCGCCACCAATTGACCGATGTGGATCAGCAATTCTATTCGGATGGCAGGCCGGACCTCGGCCGCTTCCCAGATATTCGATTGGGGATTTCCATGGGCAGTCAGCGGATTTTACCACCACATTTTGTGCTGCATTGGCAAGTGACCGGGGCCTGGTTGTTCGGTGCTTTCGCGCCGATAGAGCCGTTATTTCCGGTCGAAGAAGTATATCTACATCGAATTGCTACCGCACGTCTTCGGGGCGTATTTGGCCTTTCTATCAAAGGGGGGATAGGGATTTTATTATTCTGAGACATGAAGCCATCTTTTCTTTTCGGGATGTTCGCTTTCGCCTTATTCATCCATCTGGGATGTCAAGCCCCCTCTTCGGCAACGACTGATGAACCGGAAAGCGCAGTCCAGGAACCTCCCCCTCCTGCTCCGGCAGCTTGGTATGGCGATGGCTTCGATTTTCCAGTCGGCCCACCCGATGCAAGTGGCTATTATGATGCGAATCCTTTTCAGACGAATGGCCACCTCGGGAGTGATTGGAACGGCAGGGGAGGGGGAAACAGTGATCTGGGCGATCCCGTTTACGCCATGGCTGTGGGAGAAGTGCTAGAAGCCTATGATGCAGGACCGGGGTGGGGGCTGGTCATCCGCATGTTACACCCAGCAAAAGATTCCCAGGCTTTTCCCGTTGAAGCCATTTATGCCCATCTGGATACCATGCTGGTGCAATCCGGTGATACCATCGCCCGCGGCCAGCAAATCGGCACCATCGGCAATGCCAACGGTGCCTACTGGGCGCACCTTCACTTTGAGATCAGGCGGACCTTGGGCATGCCACTTGGGGGAGGCTATTCTGCCGACACCAGCGGCTTCCTTGATCCCACTCCTTTCATTGAGGCATCCCGTCCAGACTGAAACAGCCTCTACGAGCCTTCCCATCCGCATTTTCCGAAGGCATTTCCACCAATCGCCAAAAATGCCCCGAGAACGGTCAGGATTGACGAGTGGTCTCCGGGCTTATGGATCAAAATTTGCCAACCTTTGTAGAGGAATTTCTCCTCTCGATTTGCGCTTTTTTGCCCTGTAACCTTTGCCGAAAATGAATCTCCTTCGGAAGATGCTCATGTTGTGTTTCCTCCCGCTAGGGGCAGGGACATTCTTCTTTTTCGGCAGTTGCAACATCATCTTTCACCCCCCCAATTGGGACGCTTATGATCGCTTTGAATTTACGGTGTGGGGCGACACTGCCAGAGACGGCAACCTCGGCAACATTCGGACGGTACAGCTCTCCGAGCGCGAAATGATCCGGGCTTCTCTGCTGGTCCTGCAGAACCAGGATTCCGTCCTGCCATTTTCTGATCTCGCCCACCGATCCTTTTTCCAGCTGACGATTGGAGAACCCCTGCCTCGGTTCGCAGAATATCTCCGCCTGTACACCCAAGTCGAAGATACCACCATCGCGTCGGTAGCAGGCTTGGAAATAGCACCTTTTACGGCCCACTCTCCCCTGATTGTGGCCCTGAACGGCAAACCAGAAAATCTCTATGTGCTGAGTCAGTTTCTACAACGATTACAGGCTGAAACGGAAGTGGTTTTGGTGAACTTTGGAGACTACGAATACCTCCGTCCGGTGGCGGATTTTTCCACCATCGTCCAAGTTCCCAATCGTCAGAAACTGAGTCAAGAATTGGCCGCACAACTGCTGTTCGGAGGTATCGGTACCCAACGAAGCATTCCAGAAGCGATTGCTTCTGGCTTGAAGCTGGCCCATCACTATCCCATTCCCCAAACCAGATTGGCCTACAGTGAGCCGGAATACTTGGGCTTTCGGTCAGATTCTCTGGCTCAGATTGACGCCATCGTGGCCGAAGCCATCCAGGCGTATGCCCTCCCCGGCTGCCAGGTTCTGGTCGCCAAATCCAATCAGGTGATCTTCCACAAGGCCTATGGCTATCACACCTATGAGCGAAAACGCCCCGTTCGCAAGGACGATCTCTATGACTTGGCCTCGCTCACCAAGGTAGCCGCGACGACCCTGGCCAGTATGGAGTTGTATGAAGCAGAACAACTGCAGTTAGACGCTCCCCTCGGTACCTATTTTCAAAATCAGACCTTCATTCCCCAACCCTATCGGGTATACGACAGCCTACCAGCCATCCAGGTACAAGACGACAGTTTGGGTACTTCCTTGACAT
>JBCCCJ010001125.1:0-2783 GCA_039033615.1 Bacteroidota bacterium | reverse complement strand
GTCGCGATGCGCCTGCTTGTTTCTGTAAGGCATCTGTTTCTACCCAATTGCGAATCGCTATGCGCTTCGTTTTTTTGAGAGTTGGCTCGGCCCACTTCGACATACTTCGACAGGCTCAGCACAGCGGCTCAATACAGGTGCTCAACACAGGCGCTCCCCACAAGTCCTTGTCAACAGACAATCGCAGCCCGGAGGGATGCGCATCTTGGTAGCCAATCAAAGAGGGAAGTTTGGTAGCAGGCGCGTAGCGACTGCCACATGTCCCAACATCACCCACAAATATGCGACATGTGCCATACAACCGTCCGCCCCAGCATGACTGGACGAACGTTGATCGCCTCTGCCGGGATTTTGTCTGTCCTTTTTCGCAGAAAATCTGCATTTTGGAAAAAGTTCCTCCCCCTACCCCCTCCAAAGGGGGACAGCCATTGGCAGTGAACCCTGAACCCTGAAAAAATGTCTCCACGTCCTTACCTCCTCGCTGAAACCAATTGGCAAACCGTCAAAGACACCGATTATCAGGTCGCGATCCTGCCCTGGGGGGCGACCGAGGCCCACAATTGGCACCTGCCCTACGCCACCGACAATCTACAAGTCGAGCACGTCATGGCCGAAGCTGGGCGATTGGCCTGGGAAGATGGCGCCAAGGTGGTGGTCCTGCCCTGTGTGCCTTTTGGCGTGAATACCGGGCAGATGGATGTCAAGCTCTGCATGAACCTGAATCCCAGCACCCAATTGGCGATCCTGCGGGACGTGGTGGAGGTACTGGCGGGACATGGCATCCGCAAGTTTGTCATCGCCAATGGGCATGGCGGCAATCATTTCAAGCAGATGTTGCGGGAGCTATCGGTGGAGTTTCCCGAGGTCTTTAGCTGCGCCTTAAATTGGTTTCAGGCGGTGAATTGGGATGACTATTTTGACGAACCCGGCGATCATGCCGGAGAAATGGAGACCAGCGCGATTCTGCACATCGCCCCGCATTTGGTGCTCCCCAAATCAGAATGGGGCGACGGCTACGCCCGCCCCTGGAAAGTCAAAGCCTTGCGAGATGGCTGGGTGAGTTCCCAGCGGCAGTGGACCAAGGTAACGGCAGATACGGGCGTGGGCAATCCCGCCAAATCCAGTGCGGAAAAAGGAGCCGCCTATCTACAAGCCTGCCAGGAGTCGATTGCTGAATTTTTGATCGAATTGGCAGCGGTGGATGTGGATGAGTTGTATGAGTGATCAGCTTTTGGAAAAAGCCAGTACTTGAGGTTGGGCAAGTCGCTGATAGGCCGCGATGTCCAGGATGATGGAATCCGTCAGCGAACCCGCGTTGAAGGCGATGCGGTCATTGGCCAGCACGGATTCGTCCACGTAGAGCTCAAAAGGCAAGATGGGTTCTCCAAAGGGCGGCACCGATCCGGGTAGCAGTCCGGTTTTCTCCATCAATTCTTCTTTGGTGGCAAAGCGGAGTTTCTTGGCGCGAAAATGCTTTTTGAGGGCCGAGGAATGCAGCTTGAGATGGGCGCTGAGGACAAACAGCCGAAAGGTTTCGTCAATTTTCAGCAGGAGCGCTTTGCCACCGACTTCCAGGGGTTCGCCCCGTACCTTGGCGGATTCCTCGGAGGTGAAGGTTGGTTCGTGGTGCAGACTCCGAAAAGCCACTTGCTCTTCCTCCAGCCATTGACAGATGCGGGCAAACATGCCCCAAGATAGGAGATTTGAGACCGATCGGCAACGGGAGCAAGAATCCTCAGCTAGGCACTTCGAGAAATTCCGGTGGCACGGACTCCGTCAACCACACCCCATTCCCCGATTGAAAGAATTCATGTCCGGCGGCGTGCATGTCGCCCGCGCGGACGCTCAGGATGATGGCTTTGCCCCGGCGACTGCCAACCATGGTGGCAGTTTCTTTGTCCTCGGACAAATGTACGTGGTGGCGATTCCGCTTTTCCAACCCAAATTCCAGGATGCTGCCCATAAACTCCCCTACCGTTCCGTGATACAAATATGCCGGAGGAACTACCGGCTTGTACCCCAATTCCACCTGAATGGAATGGCCTTGTTGCGCCCGAATGTGGGTACCCGCCTCGTTGTAGGCGTAGCGCAGTTTGGGATTGGTTGCGACCAAATAATCCAATTCCTCTCGACCCAGTTGGGTGCCATGACGCGCCAATTGAGTCAACAGATGATCCACGGGCGTCCAGCCTTGTTCGTCTAGTTGGAGGTCGATTTTTTCCGGTCGGTGCCGCAGAACCAAGCTCAGAAATTTGCCGATGCGTTTTTGTTGTTGTGTATTCATGTACAAAATACGCAAAAGGTAGACAAAAAGGTTTCATGCTTCTTTCCATTCTCCGAACCAGAGAAAAATTTGCAGAATTCTTCCTTCCTCCTTAATCTGGGGATTCCACTTGCTAACATCCTCCCCCTCATGTCTGCCAGAATCCGCGTTCTCATTGCCGATGATCACCAAATGTTCATCGACGGCATCCAATCCCTCTTGAAAGATGTCGCAGACATCATCGTGGTGGCAGAAGCCCTCAACGGCCTGAAAGCCCTTTCTCAACTCGCGGCTACCCACATCGACGTTGCTCTCCTCGACATCAACATGCCAGAATTGAACGGGCTAGAAACCTGTCGGGACATCGTCAGTCGCTACCCGGAGGTGAAGGTGCTCATGCTCACCATGCACAATCGCGCCAACTACATCCGCCAATTCATCGACCTGGGCGCGAAGGGATACATCCTCAAAAATACGGGCAAAGCAGAACTCCTTCAGGCCATTCGAACTGTTCACCAAG
>JBCCCJ010001124.1:0-2788 GCA_039033615.1 Bacteroidota bacterium | reverse complement strand
TCCCTCCTGCCCAACACAAAGGGTCAGGGGAAAAGCAAGTAACAACAGTACAAGCAGAGAAAAACGGGGAGAAGTAGTCATTGAGGAGAAAATAAAGGAGTAGTCCAACTGGCCCGAAGTGAGCCTGTACAAAGAAAGGGAATTTTGGGTAAAGAATGATTGGGATTGGGGGACTAAGAAAATGGGGAATTGGTGGATTGGGGAATTGGGATTCAAACACCATTCTGACAACGATAGTGATCTGACAGCAACGCGCTCTGTCATCTGTCTTCTCTTGATTGGTGAATTGGTGTTTTGAGGTAGCGCGGTCTTCTAGGCCGCGTAGATGATTGTACTAGGAAAATTGGGAACTGTCCAATCGGTGATTGGGCAAGAACATGGCGCGTTACAAACGCTGGTATTTGGAGCTCACAAGTTGCAAACTCGTGAGAGCGGAGGTAGCGCGGTCTTCCAGGCCGCGTCGATGATTAGACTAGGAAAATTGGGAACTGGGCAAGAACATGGCGCGTTACAAACGCTGGTATTTGGAGCTCACGAGTTGCAAACTCGTGAGAGCGGAGGTAGCGCGGTCTTCTAGGCCGCGTCGATGATTAGACTAGGAAATTGGGGAATTGGGGAATTGGGCAAGAACATAGCGCGTTACAAACGCTGGCATTTGGGGCTCACGAGTTGCAAACTCGTGAGAGCGGAGAGCGGATCATTGCTTCTCCAAAGACACAGTTCTCCCTTGCCGGGTCCGCAGGATAGGAACCCCTTGCGCACCCAAAAATCTGCGTTCAAACAACGAAAAGATTCTCCACCTGCCTGATGATCCGGGACTCCCCTAGCCTATTCCTGAAAAATCAGAGCTTCAATGGCTTGGGTTGCTCCTGCTAGGTTCGTTTTGATTGCCCCTCTTGGGTTGGCGTTGCTTCCCGAAGATAGCGGTCGTAGAATTCTGCGTAGCTGTCGTTCACAAAAGCCGCCGCTTCTTTGGCTACCTTGCTCTTGATCGCAACCAAATCAAACCCATGAAAACAGCCTTCGAATCGTTGGAAGCGAACGGGAATGTTGTGTTGCTTCAGCACCTCCGCATAGGCCACCGTCTCGTCCCGAAAAGGCTCCAGATCCCCAACAAAGGTGATGGTTGGCGGGAAATTGCGGTAATCCTGATTCCTCGCCGGAGCGGCATAAGCAGGGACGTCTGCTTTTAGGGCCTTCAGACCAGCCAAATACAATTCCCACCCTATCCGATTGGAATTGGCATCCCATACCGGACTGAGGAAGCGAGAAGACTCATGTTGCTGCACATCGTCGATCATGGGGTAGATCGGCATCTGAAAGGCAATTTGCACGTCTTGGGTATCCCGTGCCTTGAGGGTGATCGCCGCTGTCAAGCCTCCCCCGGCACTGTGTCCCGCAACCATGATCGGTTGCTGACTTGCCTGCAGGAAGTCTCGATTCTGGTCTATCCAAAGCAGGGTATCGTAGCAGTCGTTAAAGCCTGCGGGAAAGGGGGCTTGCAATGATTTGCGATAGTCAGGTGCTACGATGATGCAGGGCCGTTGTTGAATGATCTGCGCGGGAAAAGTTCCATATTGTTCCGGGCAACCTATCGCATATCCTCCCCCATGCAGATACAACAACACAGGCAATGGTCCCTTGGCGTTCAGCGGTTGATAGATCCGAACCCGAATGTCCGGGCCGCCATGCGAACTCTTGATATAAGCCTCCTCATTGTTCAGTCCAGGTATTTTTTTCCCCTTCATCCGATTGAACATTCGGTAGAGCAAGCGGAAGCCCCATTTTCGGGAGAGAAAAAAATTGTACAGCTTCAGGGGACCTGCGAGGGATCGTAACTCCGGATGGAATTGATGTTTGGCGATCTTCATAATAGTCATTCGTTAGTAGCCGATGAGAAGATACGTCAATTGGTGGACTAAGAAAATAGGGAATTGGGGTAGCGCGGTCTTCTAGGCCGCGTCGATGATTGGAATTGGTGGATTAGAGAATTAGGATTCAAAAACCATTCTGACAACGATAGTGATCTGACAGCAATGCGCTCTGTCATCTGTCTTCTCTTTATTGGTGAATTGGGGTAGCGCGGTCTTCCAGGCCGCGTCGAAGATTAGACTAGGAAATTGGGGAACTGGGGAAAAACATGGCGCGTTACAAACGCTGGTATTTGGAGCTCACAAGTTGCCAACTCGTGAGAGCAGAGGGAACATCCGCTGGCCTCTCATGGTTTCATCAGGCAGCTTTTCTCACTCTCGCCCCAACTCCACCTTCTGCAATTGCTCGATGATCTCGTCCAAGAGGAAATTTTGAGAATTGTCCAAGACGACCATGCACGTTTGAACAGACGGTTTTCGGGAGATATAGGTTCGCGCCCCCAACCAACCGCCGTTGTGCCACATGCCCTTGTCCGAGATCACCCAACCAAAGCCATAGTCAGAGACCGTCCCATCATGCATGGTGGGGGGGAGAAACGCCTGCTGAAGAGTTTCGGCACTGATCAACTCATTTTCTTCCCAAAAGCGATCCCAAATCAAAAAATCGTAGGCACTGCAAAACACCGCCCCGTCTCCGGCAACTCCATCCAGGAAACCTGGCTTCAATGGTGCCGTAAAGCCATGAAAATTTCGGAAGTCATCGGCCTTATTTGCAAAGGTGCTATCCGTTGATAAGAGGTTCCACACCCGCGTATCCGCCATCCCAAGGGGTTCGAAGAGCTCCGTTTTCATATACGCCTCAAAGGACGTATCTCGAATGACTTCGATGATGCGAGCCAGGAGGATATAATTGGTAT
>JBCCCJ010001123.1:0-2789 GCA_039033615.1 Bacteroidota bacterium | reverse complement strand
GTCGCGGCTGGAGACGATGCTGCTGCGGCTGATGGAGATGATGGCAACTGGGAGTACTATGATGCCGATGAGGATGAAGAATTGGCCCAAAGCCTAGAGGATCTTCCAGATACCTATGTCCTCATCGAAGGCCACACGGATGCCATCGGTTCAGAGAGCTACAACCGGCTACTTTCCCTCAAAAGAGCAGAGAAGGTCGCGGACTACCTCAGAACCCAACAAGTACTCAGCGACCGACTCGTAGTCAAAGGCTATGGTGAGGCTCAACCCATCACAACCAATGAAACTGCCGCCGGGCAGCAGGCCAATCGCCGGGTAGAAATTGCCATCTACGCCAATGAAGCGATGCAACAAGCTGCCAGAAACGGCTCCATCAGCCTGCGATAAGCAACCCTCCCTTTTATTTTTTCACTTAGAACCCCCAATCAATGAATTTCAAATATTTTCTCGTTTTTCTCAGCCTTTTCTCTTTTGCCAGCCTCGGATTTGCCCAAAATGACAACGTAGGTCTATTCATCTCCTTGCGTGGTGCGGCTAGTGTGCCCACCGCTCAATTCAAGAGCGATGCCTCCGATGGTGGCAGTGCCATCACCGGATTGGGCGGCTCGGTAGAAGCAGGCATTCGTTTCACCCCCAATTTCTCGGTCAGCGCCAATTGGCTCACTTTTGACAACCCCATCGCCGATGGAGCGGTGTACCTGCCACAGGATGGGCCGTGGAGAAGCAACTTTGTCATGGTAAAATTCAATGGACACCTGCCTCTCGGCAACCGAGTAACCCTCGATGGCGGTCTGATGGCTGGTCCAGCTTGGGTCCGCTTTCCTCAAGGCGAATTCACCCTGGATGATCTCAACCCACAGCAGGTAGATCAGCGCAGCGGCGGATTCGGACTAGGTGGCCACTTCGCAGTCAATTATCACATCGACCAATTCATCTCCTTTCAATTGGGAACTTCTTACCTAGCCGCCAATCCAGACTTTGATCAGTCCGGTCAGGTCATTCAGCGTCGAATTCGCACCTTATTGCCCCAAGCAGGTATCACCCTGACGTTGTAAATTTTTCCCCCATTTCTTTCCTTTTTTTCACCCTTATTTTATTTCAAAACATATATGAACCATATCCAAAAAATCGTCGATTCTCTCAATACCCTTCTCGTTCGCAGTCATGATGCCGTAGAAGGCTATGATGAAGCCCATAAACGAATCGAAAATGAACAAATAAGCCAACTGTTTGAACAAATTGCTCGCACCAGATTGCAATACAGCAGAACTTTGCACCAGGAAATTGTCAACCTAGGCGGATCTCCAGAAGCTGACACCAGCACAAAAGGAGATTTGCACCGCACTTGGATGAAGATCAAAGACCTGTTTACTTCCAGCGATGAGAAAGCCATCCTGGAAGAATGCATTCGCGGGGAGGAACAGACCCTGGCAGATTATGAAGAGGTATTGTCCGATACTTCCCTTGCGCCAAGCCTGTTCAAAGCAATTGATAGCCAAAAACGAATGGTCGAAAATGATGTAGAACGGCTCAAGCGTCTGAGAGCTGCTTTTGCGGTCGCCACCAATTGAGGCGATCATATCTAGATATAGCGAGTACTTTTCCAGAAATGCTTCACTCCAAAAGGGTGAAGCATTTTTTTTGGGCTTTCTACAAATCCTATGGAGATCCCTCTCAGGAAAGATGAGCTTCAGATGGCGGATACTTCAAGCTAGCATCGAGCGGGAGCTTGGTGCTCCTGAACCAAAATCCACGACCACACCACTAGACAAGCGTCGGCATTGTCCCTTCGATGCAGAGCATTCACCACCACAGTGGGTTGGCCATCTCGGTTCCCCCGGAATAACCTGTGTCCGAGCTTGGAGCGGAAAGTGACGTTGGACTGGGACTTCGGCGCTTCTTTGCCTCCTTTTTGTGCGGACAAAAAAGAGGGCCGGTTGAGCTTGCGAAATCCCGCTTGTCGCAGACACCGCCGATCAGTGCGGGACAGGCGACATTCAATTTGGATCCCGCGCGTTATGGGAAATGTCCAGTGGTGTTTCGATGGGGGGTAGGACAAACTTGTCATCTGCTCGAAAGAACCTGGCTGGACAAGCGATGTTCCCTTGATCTCCACTTGGCGGGAGCATCGGGAGTTGGGAGGGGTAGGTGGCAGTCGCTCCACTCCTTCAGGGGTTCTGCCCATCATTTGATTCTACCGAGCTGCGAATCAATCCACGCTTCGGTTGTTTGGAGCGGGTGGTTTCTGGAAGCCCGCAGCCCAATAGAGATGCGCATTTCGGTAGCACGGCTAGTCCAAATGGTTCTTGCAGGCGCGGAGCGACTGCCATCTACACAAGTACCAAGAAGAATCAAGCCATCTTTTGTGATCTATCTGAGCCATTTCGTACAGACTGCAAAGTATCCTACCCCCTCCCGATCCCTCCCGATGCGATCGGCAGTTTTCCTTTTTTGACTGCCACAAGATCTCTGGACGAGCCAGGATAGGCTTGCTTAAAATCAGGCAGTTATTTCCTTCACGTTCTGAAAGAATAGACAAAAAAAATTGCCTTTCAAATGAAAGGCAATAGAAAAAAATGATAGGGGGAAAGGCGATAACCGAATTATTTTCTTATGACATTCAGTAGGAACGTAACAGCTGCACCTACAAGAAAAACAACCAAAAGGATTTTTGCGATGCCAGCTGCGCCTGCAGCGATTCCACCAAATCCAAAAACGGCGGCAATGATTGCCAAAACGAGAAATATGACTGCGTAACGGAGCATAGGTTGGGAATATTAGATTAAGAG
>JBCCCJ010001122.1:0-2793 GCA_039033615.1 Bacteroidota bacterium | reverse complement strand
TGTGGGGGAAAACAACCCCAGCCGGAGCCAGGGTTTCGGGACCGGGTTGTGTGTATGTTGGGGGTACATTTGAGCAAAGAACAGCCCTGGCAGATCTCAGCAGAGACTGCACTACCAAAGCGGATGTACGGAGGGACCTACAATTGGTCAAGGTCAAAGAGGCCCAGGCGTATCACCTCCCGAACGATGCCAGCGGTGTTGCGGACCTGCAGTTTTTCGCGAATATTCTTTCGGTGTGTATCTACGGTTTCTTTTGAGATAAACAGCTTTTGAGCGATCTCGGGTGCGGTATATTCTTCCAAAATCAGGCGAACTACTTCCATTTCCCGCTTACTAAGCGACACAGAGCTTGGGCCGATCTTCTGTTGTCGCAAGTGATTGGTCAGCCGCTTCATCACCTCCACGCCATAGGCCGTTCCCCCTCGGGCCACAATCCGGATCGCCTCTTCGATTTCCTTTCGAGTCGCTTCTTTCAACAAATAGCCAGCCACCTCCAGATCAAAAAACTTGACGATCAACTTGGGTTCATCATATACCGTCAACATGATGATTTCCGTTTCCGGGAAGGATTCCTGAATCAAAGGCACCGTTTGCAGGCCATCCAGGATGGGCATATTGATGTCTAGCAAGACCACCTTCGGCTGGGTGTGAGCCAGCACTTCCAGCGCCTCCTTCCCATGGCTCGCTTCCCCCACGACCTCCATATCTGCCACCTCTTCCAGCACCATGCGCAAGCCATCCCGATAGATGGGCTGATCTTCTACCAATACCACTGTGATCATGGTTGAACGTCATTTTCGGTTAACCAACTTTCTTTCCAATCGATCAGCGGAACCGTCAAAACGACTGTGGTTCCTTTGCCTTTTTGACTGAAGAGATGGAAGTTCCCTCCCATCTCCCGCATCCGGGCGGTCGCATTTTGGAGGCCCATCCCATGTGAATCCAGGGCCTGATCGGGATCAAATCCTTTGCCATCATCCTGCACCATGATGACCCACTCTTTTTTGCGCTGCTGCAGCTGAATGCTCAATTGCCCAGCTTCGGCATGGCGAATCGCATTGCTGATGAGTTCCTGGATCACCCGATACAAGCCCAGACTTACCGAATGGGGCAAGGATGGCTCTTCCCTACTTTCGCTTTCGAACCCGATACTCAGTTGATCCGTCCCAACCGCAGCGACCAATTCCTCCAGAGCTTCGATCAATCCCAGGTGTTTCATCGTCCCAGAAACCATCTCGTGGGACATCCTGCGCACTTCTTTGACGGCGGTCTGAAGCGTCTGCTGCGCTTGCATAAAAGCGGCTTCCTGAGAGGTCAGCTTTTCTGCTACATTGCTGAAATGAAGGTTCGTGGCCGAGAGCAACATGCCGATGTTGTCGTGGAGTTCCTTGGCCAATTGGCTTTGGGCCTGCTCCTGTCCTTTGAGCATCGCCCCCAGTTGAAGAACTTCCTGATTGCGCAGCACCCCGATCAGTTCCTGAGCCAGTTTCTGATTGCGGCGGCGATGATTGGCCACCAATAAGGCTCCGGAGATCAAGATCAACAAGAGCAGCAAACCTGCCAGCAAGAGTCGATTGTTGGCTTGGGCCGTTTTACGCTCTGCATCGGACAATTGCAAGCTCTGATAGAGGCTGTCTGCCCGTCGTTCCCTTTCCACCAGCGCCTCTTGTAGCAGCAGGTATTGCTGCAAATGCTCACTTGCCTGCTCAGATTGCCCCAGTTCCTCATAGGTCTTGGTCAGATTCAGGCGAATGTGCTGCCGCAATTCCGGGAACGGCAAAGCGTCCAGTTGTTGCTCGGCCCGATGGAAAAAGAGCAGCGCCTTTTCATATGATTCGTACTCGCTGAACAACACCCCAAGATTCAGGTAGGCATGCGCCATCGCTGCTGGGTCAGAAGTCTGGGCCTCCCACTCCAGGGATTTCAGGTAGAGCGGTTCGGCCTGTTCCAGCAAGCCTTGTTCCAGCATCACGTTTCCCATATTTCGAAGGGTACGGCTCGTTGCGGAGGCATTTCCCAGCGACTCATACAGTTCCATCGCTTCCATGAGATAGGCCATCGCTTCAGAGTATTCTCCTTGTTGGGCAGCCAAAATTCCCAGGTTTGACTGGGCATAGGCGAGTCGTGGGGCATCTTTTCTGAGCCGAGCGATCTCAGCCGCTTTCTCCAGCCAGGCTTCTGCTTCTTCCCAGGCCTCCTGTCGCTTCAGCAAGACCCCCATGCTGTTGCAGAGGTTGCCATATTCCCGAGAGGGAGGCAGGTCTTTCACCAGGGCGATGCCTTCCTGATAATACGCCATCGCTTCATCGGAATTGCCCATTCTGCGGGATACCTGACCGAGATTATTCAGCGTTGCGGCCAGAGATCGAGCTTGGTTTTGGACCCTGCGAATCTCCAATGCCTGGAGATAACACTGCAAAGCCGAATCCAGTTCCCCCATTTTGCGGAAGGCATTTCCTTTGGCATTCCAGCCTCGGGCCATGCCTTCCTCAAACTGGATCGTGCGACTGAGGGCCAGCCCTTCTGCGGCATACTGAAAAGCCGAATCAGCATCTTGGTAGTACCACTCTACCGAAACTGCGATGAGCAGTCGGGCAGTAGCAGTATCAGTCTCAGCATTCGCCAGCAGTTGACTCAAGCTATCCAGGACTGGGGCCTGGGCCAGCATGAACTGAGCACTGATCATGGCGAGGCAGAAGGAACCGGTTCGAAGCGCAAGGGGGAACATGAGATCGCTCAGTTAGTAGGGAAATAGGTATCGGGGTCTTCACTAGACTCATACTTGACTTTGGC
>JBCCCJ010001121.1:0-2795 GCA_039033615.1 Bacteroidota bacterium | reverse complement strand
GACTTAACACCGTCTAGCCAAGGAAGGCGATTGCGCGCACTGTCATTCAAAAGACATCGATGCACCGCGGTAGGACTGTCGCCGAGGCCCTTCACCACCGTGCGTTGAGTACACGGGGGAGCCTCCCCCCGGCTGCGCGGTCACGATGGCGGGGGTGTTCTTTTTTTGCAGCGCACCAAGCCCGCGAAGCGGTCGCAACCCTTTAACCTAAACTTGTGATTTCTCCACAACAACTCTGACCCGTGCGTCAAACGGTTGTCCTTGGAGGTCTTGTATGTTTTGAGTGTCAGACCTTCGAGTCCTTTTTGGCAGACGTTGATCGCCCAGAACGTGATGTTGCTGCTTGCGGTTGTCGGCGCACTGTTGTTCTCGGCGCCGTCAGTGTAAGTGGCTACGTGGAGTGTGTCGGTCTCTGTGCTCGTCTGTCGCCTGTCGTCTGTGCTGCCATCGCTTCACAGCGACGCCGCGCGATTGTTCAGCCAGAAGGCGCACTCTTCTATTTGGCCGTCAGGGCTCTGCTCGACTTCTACTTTGGTATCACCATCAGCATCGGAGATTTCCGATTGGACCCCCGCAACGGGAATAGGCTGGGTAGAAAGGTTGCCATTGGCATCGGAAACGACCATTTCGGTAGCACCAGATGCGAGGCTGCTTACTTTGGCGGTACCATTGACGTCGAGAGTCGCTTCAGGCGTACTGGTATTGATTCCGACGTTCTGGGCGGATATGCTGCCCACGATCAGGAGGGCAAATAGCGTAGAAAAGAGAGATTTCATTGGATATTGTGGTTGAATAGATGGGTAAAAAGTGGAGGAGCGCTTCATCGTACTTGGAGTTTGGTCCAGACGGGCTGGAAGTCAGCATGATGAAGCTGGAGGGTGTAGATGCCCCTAGCCAGGGAAGGCAAAGGAATGCGCATCAGTTCTTCTGAAGAAAGAACCTGAATCTGTTCCTGGACCACCACTCTGCCTCGGTTGTCATACAATTGGAAGGAGAAGGTGCCAGTTGGCAAACCCTGGATCTGCAGTTGCTCGCCGCTTGATAGCGGATTGGGAAAGATCTGTACCACTCCCATGGAAAGCTGATCCCGGCTCGTGGTTCCGTCTGCACTGAGCGTCCAGAGCGCCATTTGATCTAAGCCACTTTGCTCCACGAAGTTGTTGGCTACATCGGAGATGCCACCAGCAGGCGTCCAGTTGGTCGCTCCATTGTTGAGCCGAAACAAACTGAGCGTTGCAGGATCCTGCCCATTCAGTTCGGAGGGGAAATAGTACATCCGAAGGGTCGCATCCAGATTGCTGTTGTTGGCTGGAATGATGTCAAAGCTTCGTTCGATGCTGCTTCCTCCGCCGACGGCAAGGCTCGCATGAGAGCGGATGATCCGAGTGATCCCAAAGCTGCTCGCAGAGGTCAACTCCAGGCCCATGTTGCCAATGTTGGCTCCAGAAGGGGCACCAAGGTCGCGGGTGGTTTCTACACTCCCAATCGCTCCAGAAATGCGTTTGGCATCACTTTCTCCGATGATTTCTGCAGATTCTCCCAAGGTCAGGACGGCACCATTCAGATCCACGGAACCTGAAGTCATGAGGAGTCCGTTCTCCACTCGAATGTCCTGCTGTAGGATCAGACCAGCGGCATTGTCTAGCTCCAGGTCAAACAACCTACTGGCCTGGCTGCCCCCGATACTCTGGGCAGCAGTACCGACTAAGGCCACGTTGCCATTCCCATCGCTGAGGTTTTGGCTGCTGTTGTTGGTGAGGTCTCCGGATATGACCATGAGGCCATCATTGACAATTTGACCACTGCCTTCATTGGTGAGGTGGGACTCGATGGTGAGGCTGGCACCACTTTGGACCTGAATCAAGGCCCCATCGTTGGTCAGTCCCTGTGCAAATAGCCCCAGGCTCGGCAAAAAACATAACATGCAGAGCCATTTAGGCGGTTTTTTGACAATTGCTTTCATAAGCTTTTGTGAGGATTGGTGAAAATTAAGGAAGCGCCAAGGCGATGAAACAAAGGTGAAAGAAGGACCGGGATTAGGCTAGCATCTTGCGTGCAATGACTAGGACTCAGAATACATGCGGGGGTAAGTAGTTTGTAGTGAGCTAGTTAGATTTTGCTGCTGATTTTCTTTGGGGAGGTGTTGGCTGGTCCATGGAAAACATGGGATTCATCCCCACGGACTGATGATGGGGGTAAATCGGATTCTTTGGCAGCGCTCCTGTCGTCGGAGTAGCAAAAGAAGGCTTCGTTGCTGGTGGGGGGAGGCCATCCGAGGCCTTGGGTTCACCTGCATACTGCTATCCGGTAAATAGGTGGGGACTTCTATTGTGATCCGGGTCTGGGAGAAAACCGCGGTCAACAGGCAAATCATCCAAAGCACAAAGAAGGAAGGAATGAGTACAGATTTCATGGATTTCAGGACTTAATGAAAACATCAGAGAAGCTTGGTAAAGCGATGTTCGCAAGGTTCCGGAATCCGCCTGTCTGAAGACGCACTAGGTTTGCAAATGATAGGACTCATATTGCAACCTCATGCTTGAGGGCATGTTAGGACCACTTTTTTATCTGGATAAGAAAAAATCCCTGTCTCAAGGAAGAAACAGGGAAAAGATAGGTAGGCGGTTGGAGGGGGAAGGTCTTACGCCAAAATTTGGAAGACTGCGGTGCGTACCCGCCGGGAAATTCGGCCATCTGGCTGGCGTTCTTCCAGGATGAGTCGCTGAGCTTCTGGTTGGGCGAAGACGTGTTCCAAATCATTGATGGGCGCCAAGGGAACTCCCAACTGTTGGGCT
>JBCCCJ010001120.1:0-2795 GCA_039033615.1 Bacteroidota bacterium | reverse complement strand
GTCCATCGGAATGCGTCCATGTCAGGGTTGACGCCCCGATAGGTCGCATTGTAGATGCTGTCCACAACAAAATTCAACGAACTAGGACTAAATAAGCGGGCTTCCGTGCCGATCTGGAGGCTCAAGTTGGGCTTATAGTTCTGCGCCTGGAGGGTAAAAAGGCTGGTCAGGAACAGGACAACCGAGAAAATGGCGATTTTTTGCATAGGTCGCGATCATTAAGTGGACAAAGATAGAGAAGGGAAGGCTCAGAAGCGAATCTCCGCTCCATCCACGTCCCATGAAGGAGACGATTTCTGTCGGCCAGAAGTTGTTTGGTATCGGTTATTTTGTTTGCGCAACAAGCTGTTCTTCCTTGGTGGGGGCTTCCCAGTAGGTGAGGTACATCGTGAGGCCCAAAGACGTGAGTAGATAGGCGATGAGCACCCACTGCCCCGCAGGCAAGAGTTCTGTCAAGCCAAACCAATCCGGCCGCAAGTAGAGGACGACCCCCGCCAGCACAACCTTGATCAACTCCGCAGGGACGGCAATGTGATGGCGATCCATCAAGGTGGTATAGGCAAAAATGGAAATGGCAAGGAAGGACGCATACATCAGCAGTTCTCCAAAGGACAAGTCTGCTACGCTGGTCAGCATGTGAAACATCAGCAGGTTGGTCCCAATGAGTTGGAGCCAGGACCAGCCTTGGAGCAGTCGGGAGCTTTTGGGGCGATACTTTTCCTGAGAAAAGGGGTCCTGAATGATCTGGACCGGATATGCTTCGGCGACATCTGCGGGCCGCCAGCCCGTGGGCATGAACCAGATTCTGAGCTTGTCCCACCAGGACTGAGCCCGCCAGGCGTCTTGCACCAACAGCCAAAAGTGCATGAAGTTGATCAGAATCGGATTCCAGGTGCCAGCTGGCCGCTTGGTCCCATAGACTGCTGGTACGTCGGGCAATTCTTCCTGGAAGGTGCCAAACCACTTGTCCCAGACGATGAAGATGGCCGCGTAGTTCTTGTCGAGGTATTCGGGATTGATGGCGTGATGCACCCGGTGATGCGAAGGGGTGACGAGGATATGCTCCAAAAATCCCATTCGGCCGATTAGGCGGGTGTGGTACCAGAATTGAGCGAACAGATGAATGGGGGCAAGTAATGCCACCACTTCCTGCGGAATGCCGATGATTGCCAGGGGGATGTAGAGGAAGAAATACACCCCAAAGACATCAGAGATGGTCTGGCGGAGGGCACAAGACAGGTTGAACTCTTCGCTGCTGTGGTGGACGATGTGTCGGTTCCAAAAAAGGTTGATTTCGTGGTTCCAGCGGTGGGACCAATAGGCGGCAAAATCTAGCAGGATAAAGCCGATCAAGTACACCCACCAGCTGGCTTCGACTTCCCACACTGCCAGGTGATCCACCAGCCAACTATAGCTCACGATCACCACGGTGAGGCCGAGGAGGCTTTTGAGGGTATTGGTCATGCCAGAGCTGAGGCTAGAGATGGTATCCATCCCATAGTTGACCTGACAGCCCATCAGGCGAGAAATCAGGGCTTCGATGAGGATGAGGCCCACAAATCCAGGGATGGCATATGTAAGAGCGGTAGCGTAGGTTTCCATAGGTCAAAGATAAGGAAAAGCGTCGATCTGACAGCTTGGAGGAGGGATTCGCTCGATTATTTCTCCTCTTGCCGCAGGCAAGCGTGAGTTGCCTGGAGGGTCGAACGAAGAGAGAGTCTGGAGCGAAGCGGAAGACGGAGCGTCAGCGAACCCCGGAAGGGAACGACTCTGGCTGGGGTTTTTGCCCCAGACAGAGGCACGCCCAAAGAATAGAGGAAATCCTTGACTTTGGGGGGAAACAATCCGAACTTTTCAGCGAAATGATCTGGAACTTTGTGTGGTGACTTCTGCCGTATGACGACGTCTGTAGTTGCGCACAATCTTCTGAATCCATTTGTTCCCAACCACCATAAACCCCCACATTCATGAATCCTTTTTTAGAAAAATTCAACGAAGAACTGGATGACTTAGACATTTCCGTTTCTTTGGGTGAAGAAGAATACGTCGAGGCGTTTGAAACGCAGAAAGCCAAATTCCAGGAGCAGATGCAAAAATTTGCCAATGGGGTTGACGAATTGAAGCTGGACGAAAAAGCCGCTCCGATTCGGGCCAAGTTTGAAGAGCTGATGGTGCAACTGTCGCTGGGCAAAGCGGAAACCAAGGAGGCTTTTGAAAAGCAGCAGAGCAAGCTCAATGAGTTGATGCACCAGGCTGGAGACGTGGTTGAATCGGCGAAGGCGGATGCGGGGGAGAAATATGAGGCTTCTTCTGATGCGATGAAGGAGCAGATGGAAAAGTTTCGCACCAAGTTGGACCTGCTTCGCCTGCATTTTCACCTCGGCTCGGCGGATGCCAGCGATGAGATGAAGGAGCAGCGAGACGAATTGCTGACTCGTTTTCGGGACCTGAAACAAAAAGGGAAGGTCAAGGCGGATGAAATGGGCGAAGAGGCTGATGAAAAGTGGGACGAAGTGAAAACGGAATTGGGCGAAGCCTATGACCACTTCAAAGGTGCCTTGAAGCGACTGTTTTCGTAGGGAGCTATGAAGAGACCGCTCTGCTGCCAGACTCCTTTGTGGGTAGTATCGGGATTCTTTGAATAGATTTGCCGAATACAATTCGGTGCTACATTTCCCTGTTCTCTGTTCTCTGTTCCCTGATTTATGCCAGAAACGCCGCTAAACATTCGCTCAGCCAGTATTGAGGAGGTTGCTGATTTGTATCGTCAAACTCCAGAGTTTCAGATGCCCTAT